>JAURGS010000012.1 GCA_030833685.1 Rhodoferax sp.
AGCCCCTGCGTTCGAATTGCGGGGCTGCAACCGCCAAAGCGTTGCTGACTAGCTCATGCAGACGGAGATGACTCGACGACTCCTGCGAGCGATCGAGTGCTATTTGTTTAAAACCCTGAACCAGTTCGTCTGCCTCTTCCAGGTCTTGGGTGACAGCCTGACAGGACTGTCGAGCAGCCAAGACAAATTGATCCAAGTCGCTTCTGCGTAGGCCTTTTTTCAGGGCATTTTCAAGGACACTCAATTGGCCCGCAAACTCAGATAGGTGTTGCATCGATCGGCGCACCGACAAGCTCACGTCGTTGGTCACCCCAACTACGCGCGCGCCCAAACTCCCCAAGCGATCCGATGTCAGCAAGTCACGTTGTGCGTCGCGAAGTGTCGAACGGGTCTGGGACAACTCCTCATGTGCTGATCCCAAGGCCTCGGTGCGCTCAGTCACGCGTTCTTGCAATTGTGCTGCGCGGGCTCTCTCCTGCTGCAACAGGGTCTCACGCGCCTGTGCGCTGGTCTTTACCAGGTCAAACAGGGGCTGCCAAGCGCGTGGGGCTGGCGGCACGGCGGCATCCGGGGCAGTTTCAAGCTGCTGAACGTAAGCAGCCAGCTGCAGCGCCGGATGAATGTAACGGCGGTTTTGCATAAATGCCAGAGCAAAAAGCGCCAGGAACAAAAGGGCTACCAGCCCAAAAAATGGCCCCATACCCGCCAGGGCCTGGCTTTGCAATGCCCATCCATCAATGTGAACGACCAGACTCCATGGTGTGTTGGCCACCGGCAGGCGCAACCAGGGTGAGCCAGGTTGACCCATGTCAGTGCCTGCAAGATCTGGGTAAAGCACTGAGAGTTTCGGCGGCGTTTTCGCCATGGCCTCAGACACCAATGACTTGCTCGATCGGGCCAGGACCGTATCGTCACGATCGATTAAAAAAGCCTCTGTGCCACTAGGCGCATGGCCAGCCATTGCCGCACGCAAGGTTTGCAAAGTGAGGTCTGTGCCCACAGTGCCAACATAACTGTCCGTCTTGTAAACAGGCGCCAGCAGGCTCACCATCAGTCCTTTTCCGGAGGCATCCTGATAAGCCCGGGTCCAGATCATTTCACGCTGCGGGTTCAGGCGCGGGCCCAGTAGCGCAACAGGTCGGGTGCCGTCTGCATCAAAAAACGTTGACAGGGCAGCCGCAAGATCCGACTGCCGAGTGGCTTTGAACAAGTCGACCTGCTGCAGAAGCGGATAAATCAAAAACCACTGTTCCGCCGCATCATAAAAATACGACCATTGAAATACACCCTGCCACTGATGATTGGCCGCCGCGATGGGTACGATGGTCGCTGCTGCATTCAAGTCCGATAGAAAAGAGGGCTCGTTGGTCTTCAAGCCAGGATGCGCATGCAGACTGCTTTTGTCGAGCCCAAGTGAACCCACCTGCAGGGCTGGGTTGCGCGCGCTCAGGGAACTCGCTGGCGCCTCCACCCCGGCGTTCTGAACCGCTCGCTGCATAGAAAAAACATGCGATCGTACAGCGTCAACCTTGTCGCTGACTGCAAGCTGCAACTGCTGACTTTCGGCGACCGCCCTGGCACGCAGGGTAGAGGTTTCGCTGCTCCACACCCACCACAAAAACACAAGAAATGCGATCAACAACAGGCCGCCCCGTACCAACATGGTGTCTCGGTACTGGCGATGCAGGTCTGTGATCAAGGCGCCCTTTAATTCAGACATACCGACGATCTCCTCGCGTTTTTATTTTGGCAGCATAGCACCTCGGCGCAACAACAAACCCGTCAACAGGAATCGCGCTTGTGCGTTCAGTCTGCTGGCGCTTCAGGCTGGTTTCGCATCCAGTCTGCGGTCTGGAAAAACGATTGGTACAAGCGCCGGCGCAAAGCCTCTGGCACGGCGGTATCAGTCATGGCCTGGTTCATACACGCCAGCCACTGATCACGCTCGAGGATCCCAATCTGAAAAGGCATGTGTCGGGCACGCAAGCGCGGATGACCAAAACGGTCGGTGTAGTACGACGGACCACCCATCCAGCCGCACAAAAACCAAAACAACTTTTCGCGCGCTGAGTCCAGCGAGGCATGGTGAACCCGCCGCAGCACAGCGTAGGCAGGGTCAAGATCCATCAGGTCATAAAAACGCTCTGCCAAGGCCTTGACCCGCTCCTCGCCCCCGATCCACTCAAACGGCGTGTCAAAAGGCGGTTTTTCATCGATCTGAACCATGGTCAAGAGTTTAGACCTCTGCGCGACGCAAAGTTTGCACCACCGGCGTGCGCAGCACATCGCGCAAACCCCACCAACCAGCCAACAGGGCCAGCACGGCGCCAGCAAGAGCGCCGGCCAATGGAACCCATAGCGACACTACCCAGGTGAACTCAAACACAAACCGTGCCAGTGCCCAACCCACCACACTGGCCACGGCTGCCGCCAGGAAACCCGCCAACAAGCCAACCCCTGCCAGTTCAATGCGCTGTACCCGACGCAACAACAAAGCGCTGGCACCCACCGCACGCATGATCGCAAACTCGCGCGCCCGCTCCTCACGGGTCGCCGTGACAGCGGCAAATAACACCACCAGGCCAGCGGCCAGCGTAAAGCCAAACAAAAACTCCACCGCGCTGATCACCTGGTCCAGAATGCGCTGCACTTGGGCAATGGTGGCCGTAGCGTCGATACTGGTGACATTGGGAAACTGTCGCACCAACGCAGCGTCAAATCCGCGCTCCGCTGGCGCCCTGAACGCGCTCATGTAAGTGGCGCTGACGTTCTGCATGGCGCTGACCGGGTAGAGAGCAAAAAAATTCGCCCGCATCGAACCCCAGTCGACTTTTCGCAAAGACGTGACCACCGAAGTCCGTGGCTCCCCTGCGATCTCGAAGCTCAATTGATCGCCCAGCTTCAAGCCCAGTGTTTGGGCAATGCCTTCTTCCATGCTGATGCCATCACGTTGTTCGTCTTGCCAGCGCCCGGCCACGACCCGGTTGTGCCCCGGCAAGGTGCCAGAGTGTGACAAATTAAACTCTCTGTCGACCAGCCGTTGGGCGCGCTCGTCGGCGTAAAGCTCTGGCCCGACTGGCTTGCCGTTGATGGCGATCAGGCGCCCCCTGATCATGGGATACCAGTCGTAATCAGCAACACCAGCCGCCTTTAGTCGCGCCTGAAAGGCCTGGCCTTGCTCTGGCATCACATTGATCACAAAACGATTCGGTGCATCTGCCGGTGAAGCAGCGCGCCAGCTGTTGATCAGGTCAGTACGCAGCAGAACCAGCAAAATCAAAGCCAGCAGCCCCAAGGCCAGTGAGCTGATCTGCACCACTGTGAACACGGGTCGCGCGGCCATCTGGCGGGTGGCCAACACCAAAGCTGACGGCGCCGTCGCATCATTGACCACGCGGCGAAGCAACCATACGGCAAACGCACTCATGCCTGCGAACAACAAAGTGGCCAGTGCAAAACCGCCCACGGCAATCAAGCCCAGCACGGTGTCACTGCTGGCAGCCATCAATAGCCCCGCAAAACCAGCCACCCCCAGACCCAAAACCGCAAGCGAGGCTGGCTTGAGCGCACCCACGTCCCGGCGAATCACCCGCAGCGCTGGCACTTGCGCCAGCTGCAATACCGGCGGTAAACCAAAGGCCAGCATCAATGTCAAACCCATACCCAAGCCAAACAGCACGGGCCAGCCACTCGCAGCAGGTAGGCTTACCGACAGCAAGCCCGCCAGCATCGCCACAAAAACATGGTGCACCAGAAAACCCAAGGCCAGCCCCAAGGTGCTGGCAAGCAGCCCAACGACCAAGAATTCAAAGCTGTAGGTCAGCGCAATCGTGCGCTGCGACAAACCCAACACGCGCAGCATGGCGCAGTCGTCTAGATGTCGGCTGGCAAAACTGCGCGCTGCCAAGGCCACCGCCACAGCACTGAGCAGGGCCGCCAGCAGCGCCACCAAATTCAAAAACTTTTCAGCACGCGTCAGAGTGTTGTTGATTTCCGGTCTGCCGCCTTCCAGGGCGTCCAGACGAATGCCACGCAAGCCTTCTTGCTCAATCATCTTGGCTGCCTGAGCGGAAAACTGTTTAACTGCCGGCACCTCGCCGGCAACGGCAAAACGGTAGCGAATACGGCTAGCCGGTTGCACCAAAGACGTGGCCGCCAGATCAGCCTGGTGAATCATGACGCGCGGCGAGAAGCTCATAAAGCCAGCGCCGCGATCAGGCTCGTTCAGGATGATTTTCGTCACACGCAGTTGGCTCTCACCGAGCATCAAGGCGTCGCCCAGCTCGATGCCCAGGCTATCCAGGAGACCAGGCTCCACCCAGGCCTCGCCAGGCACCGGGATACTGGTGGTGAGCTCGCCCTGGGCGACGCGCTCACGCGCAACGCGCAGCTGGCCTCGCAAGGGGTACGGCGCCTGCACCACCTTCAGCGCCACCAGCTTGATCTGACCACCCTGGTCAGCGCTGGCACGCGCCATGGTCGGAAATGTCAGCGTGCCAACACCCGTCAGGCCCAAACGACTGGCCAATTGGGTGAACTGGGCTGGCACCGGTGTGTCGCTGACCAGGACCGCATCCCCACCTAACAACTGACGCGCATCACGTTGCAGGCCGGCTTGCAGCCGGTCGGCAAAAAAGCCAACAGACGTGAGCGCGGCTACGGCCAGGGTGACGGCTACGATTAGCAAACGCAGCTCGCCCGCGCGCAAGTCGCGCCAGAGGGTACGGCCGCCCAGAGCCGCGACAGAAACTTTCATAGGGGTGAACGTTAACGCAGGCGGCGGCTTCTTGCGCACCATGCCGACAATGCGCCCAGCCGGCTCAAGGGTTTCAAATCGCAGTTGGGTGCTGTGGTTTCACGTGCAACATCTGCGTCACCCGATCCTTGGGGGCATAGCGCACCTTGTACTGCAAGCACGCAGCAGACTCAGGCAGTCGTGGCAGATGGCGAGCGCTCGGCGCTGGGGCGCGGGCTTGCAAGACCAGGCTCCAGCATCAGACGATGCTCACCCGTGAAACACAGAAACCGTTTGTTGGTGGCGCGCCCGACCGTGCACAGACCCAATTGTTCGGCCACTGCATAGCCCATCTCAGTGATGCCACTGCGAGAGATAACAATAGGCACGCCCATCTGCGCGGACTTGATTACCATCTCGCTTGTCAGGCGACCGGTGGTGTAGAAGATCTTGTCATGACTGGGCATCGCCTGCCCATCAACATCCTGCATCCACATCCAGCCAGCAATGGTGTCAATCGCGTTATGTCGACCCACGTCCTCTACAAACATCAAGAGTTGCTCGCCCTGAAAGAGTGCGCAACCGTGAACCGATCCAGCCGACTTGTAGGTGGTCTCTTTCAGACGAATGGCCTCGACAATGCCGTAGAGCTGGCGTTGTGAGATTGAGGCTTGAGGCAGTTTGATGTCGCCAACTTCGGCCATCAGGTCACCGAAGACGCTGCCCTGTCCACAACCAGTGGTCACAACACGCTTGGCTGTCTTGGCTTCGATATTGGAAATACCTTGGCGGGTTTTCACCGCCGCCGCACCAACTTCCCAGTCCACCGTGATCGACTCCACCTCCTCGGGTGAACTCACCAGGCGCTGGTTGCGCAAAAAACCCAGAACCAGCAGCTCTGGATGGGCACCCAAGGTCATCAGGGTGACGAGTTCGCGCTTATCCACATAAACGGTTAGCGCGCGCTCTGCCGGAATCGAGACCGCATCGCGCTGTCCGAACTCATTTAAAACAAGAACCCGGCGCACCAAAGGTGCCCGGGCCTGTGTGAGTGAGGGTCGCAAAGGATTAGCTGGGCTTCACGCAAGCCGGGCCTTCCCCCGGCGCAACGGTTTTACCCTTGGCTTTGGCGCTCTTGAAATAGGCAGCTGCTGCTGCTTCCTGTGCGACACAAAGTTTGTAGCCATCCATCTTGGCGCCCGCTGCAGCCTTTGCCGCCGCTGCTTCTTTCGCAGCCTTGGACTCTGGCGTCTCGGGTGGCACGGGCAGTTTGGCCCACACTGCGGTGCTGAGCATCACCGCGCCAAACGTCACGCACATCTGTTTCATCAACGTGTTCATCGCAATGTCTCCAATCAATTAAACAGATGCCGCTGCACCCGAACCACTCGCCGATCCGCCACGTTCGGCAGGAATACGGCCAGCCTTGATGTCTTCCAGCCACAAATCGTGGTGCTCCTTAGCCCATGCCTCATCCACATACCCGTGGCGCATACCCTCGTAGGCGCCTTCGACACCGATGGTGCCCAGGTAAATATGCAGGGCAAACATGGTCATCATGAGCACGGTGGACACACCATGAACCATACTGGCAATTTGCATGTTGCTGCGAGTCTCCTCGATGCCTGGCAAGAGATGATCCAGCGCTAAGCCAGACAAGATGACAAGTGTGCCCATCAGAAACACGCCACCCCAGAAGATCACCTTCTCACCCGCATTGAAACGACCAGAGGGGACGTGTTCACCACTGAAGAAGCCACCACCCTTGGCCAACCAGGCCAGGTCGCCCTTGGAGGGCATGTTGTCGCGCATGAAGGTGAGAAACACGATCAGCAGGGACACCGCAAAGACGGGACCGGCAAAATTGTGCACATTTTTCAGCGCATAGGACAACCAGCCAAACAGCGTGCTACCCATCACGGGCAGAAGGAACATCTTGCCAAAGGCCATCACGATGCCCGAAATCGCCAGCAGGCAAAAAGTGATCGCGTTGGTCCAGTGCGCCGAGCGCTCGAAGGCCGTGAAACGGTGCACCTTGCGTCCACTGCGACCACCACGAATCTTCATCGGGCCCTTGCCCACGTGCGTGATCAGCAAAGCACCCAGGATGATGAGCAGCAAGGCGCCACCGTAGGGAATGATCCAGTCGTTTCGAACTTGACGCCAGGCCTCACCCGCGCTGGTCACACTAGAGCCTGGGTACTGAACACGGGGCTGAATGAGTACACCAGCCTCGCGATCCGGCAGGCTGCTGTAACCCGCAACGCCTGCACCAGCATCGCGCCATAGCGGTGCGTTATTACCGGGCTGAACCCGATCGCGCTGATCGTTGGTTTGCTGCTGGTAGCCCGGCGCTGTGGTCGCATCAGGCAACAGATTGAGAATGTTCTGGCTTTTGATTGGCTGGCTAGGTGCGGGCGCTTGGGCCAGCGCCACACCAGCCCACACACTCAGCGCCACAACGGCAGATAGGGCTTTGATCATGCAAACCTCCCGGTTAGTCAGTACGGACGTATTCGTTTTGTCCGTAGATATTGCGGGCCTTTAACTTAGCCTCCCAATCCGCTTTGTCACCTTGCTTCCACCCGGCAACCGCATAGGCTTTGCCCGTTCCGGTGTAGGCGGGCATATCCTTGCCGGCCCCAGTGGTGGTTTGCGGCTTCTCGCCGCAGGCAGCCAGCGCCGCCACGGCTGCACACGTCATGATGAGTTTTTTCAAAATATCGCTCCTTAGCCCTTGGGCGCCACGCCGTAAGCAGTGCCCCAACCCCAGACCTCGGCGCCTTTCTTCTGGCGCGTCATGACACGGTTGCGGAAAATGTCGGCAACAACGTCGCCATCGCCGGCAATCAGCGCCTTGGTTGCGCACATCTCAGCGCAGGCGGGCAATTTGCCTTCAGCCAGACGGTTGCGTCCGTATTTTTCGAATTCGGCCTGGCTGCCGTTGGCTTCTGGGCCACCAGCGCAGAATGTGCACTTGTCCATCTTGCCGCGCACACCAAACGTGCCTTTGGCGGGGAACTGCGGTGCACCAAACGGGCAGGCATACGAGCAATAGCCGCAGCCAATGCAGACATCCTTATCATGCAGCACCACACCCTCATCGGTGCGGTAAAAGCAGTTGACCGGGCAAACGGCCATGCAAGGCGCGTCGCTGCAGTGCATGCAGGCCACTGAGATCGATCGTTCGCCAGCCACACCGTCGTTAAGCGTAACCACTCGGCGACGGTTAACGCCCCAGGGCACCTCGTGCTCGCTCTTACAAGCTGTCACGCACCCGTTGCACTCGATACAACGCTCTGCGTCGCAAATGAATTTCATGCGTGCCATGGTTTAGGCCCTTTCAATGTTGCAAACGGTTGTCTTGGTCTCTTGCATCATGGTCACGATGTCGTAACCGTATGTGGTGGCGGTGTTGACCGCCTCGCCTCGCACCACAGGTGCGGCGCCAGTCGGGTAATAGGCCAACATGTCCTTGCCTTCCCAGGTTCCAGAGAAGTGGAAGGGCAGGAATACGGTATCCGGCCCGACCCGCTCAGTTACCTGGGCTTGCACGTTCAGGCGCGCGCCGTTCGGCGAGGTCACCCAGACACGGTCGCCATCCTTCACGCCACGGCTGGCCGCGGCAGTTGGATGGATCTCGACAAACATCTGCTGCTGCAGTTCGGCCAGCCAGGGGTTGGAGCGGGTCTCCTCGCCACCACCTTCGTACTCGACCAGACGGCCCGATGTCATCACCAAGGGGAACTTTTCGTGCACCTTGTCGGCAATGTTCTTGTCCTGGATGGACTTGAACAGCGTAGGCAAACGCCAGTGGACTTTCTTGTCCTCGTGTGTGGGGTACTTGGCCATCAGATCCGGACGGTTGCCGTACAGCGGCTCACGGTGCTGCGGAATCGCATCCGGGAAGTTCCACACCACAGCGCGCGCTTTCGCATTGCCATAAGGATGACAGCCGTGCTTCATGGACACGCGCTGGATACCACCCGACAAGTCGGTCTTCCAGTTCTTACCCTCAGCGGCGGCCTTCTCCGCGTCGGTCAGGTCATTCCACCAGCCCAGGCGCTTGAGCAGCATGTGGTCAAACTCTGGGTAGCCTGTCGTGATCTCGGCCCCGACGGAGTGCGAGCCGTCACCAGCCAGCAGGTTAGTGCCTTTGTACTCCACGCCATAACGGGCACGGAAGTTACCACCACCATCCATCACATGGCGCGTGGTGTCATAAAGATTAGCTGAACCAGGGTGCTTGATCTCTGGTGTACCAAAGCAAGGCCACGGCAAGCCGAAGTAGTCACCAGTCATGTCGTAGCCGGTTTCCTTGTCAACCACTTTGCCTTTGCACTTCAGGCTCTTGATGTCGAAGGCACCCATGTTGCGCATGTGCGCTTTGAGGCGCTCAGGGCTTTGGCCGGTGTAACCAATGGTCCACATGCCACGGTTCACTTCACGCAGGATGTCCTCGACGTTGGGCTCATCCATGCCGTTGACCTTGTCGAACTTCATGCCTTTGCACAGTTCTTTTTCAAAGCCAAGCTTCTGTGCCAGTTGATACATGATCATGTGATCCGAGCGGCTCTCCCACAGCGGCGCAATCACCTGCTCCCGCCACTGCAGCGAGCGGTTCGACGCAGTCGCCGAGCCACGGGTCTCGAACTGGGTAGCCGCTGGCAGCAGGTAAACACCACGATTGGGGTTCAGGTCCTCGGGCTTGCCAGGCATCGCCGCCATGGCCGCGGTTGCCGACGGGTAGGGGTCCACCACCACCAGCAAGTCCAACTTATCCATGGCACGCTTCATCTCCAGGCCACGGCTCTGGGAGTTAGGCGCGTGACCCCAGAAAATCTGGGCGCGAATATTGGTTTCCTGATCGATCAAGTCCGGGTTCTCCAGCACGCCGTCAATCCAGCGTGACACGGTGATACCGTTTTTCTCCATCATGGCCTGCGATGCAAAGCGGCCCTTGACCCATTCGTAGTCCAGGTCCCAAACCTTGCAGAAATGCTTCCAAGAGCCAGTGGCCAGGCCGTAGTAGCCCGGCAGCGAATCTGGCACGCAGCCGATGTCGGTGCAACCCTGAACGTTGTCGTGGCCGCGGAAGATGTTGGTGCCGCCACCCGAGATACCCACATTACCCAGCGCAAGCTGCAAGATGCAGGAAGCACGGGTCATGGCGTTGCCGATAGTGTGCTGGGTCTGACCCATACACCAGACGATAGTGCCGGGGCGGCTCTCGTTGAGCATCTTGGCCACGCGCAGCATTTGTTCTTCTTTAACGCCACAGGCCTCTTCAACCTTGTCTGGTGTCCACTTGGCCATGACGTCCTTCTTGACGTCTTCCATGCCGTAGACACGGTCATTAATGTACTTTTTGTCTTCCCAACCATTCTTGAAGACGTGATACAGCACACCAAACAAGAAGGGAATATCAGATCCCGAGCGGATGCGCACAAATTCATCTGCTTTTGCCGCTGTACGGGTGAAACGGGGGTCGACCACAATCATCTTGCAGCCTGTTTCCTTGGCGTGCAGCATGTGCAGCAGGCTCACCGGGTGCGCTTCAGCAGCGTTGGAGCCGATGTACAGAGCGACCTTGCTGTTTTGCATGTCGTTGTACGAGTTGGTCATCGCACCGTAGCCCCAGGTGTTAGCCACACCCGCCACCGTGGTGGAGTGACAAATTCGCGCCTGGTTGTCGCAGTTATTCGTGCCCCACAAGGCAATCCACTTGCGCAGCAAATAGGACTGCTCGTTGTTGTGCTTGGATGAGCCGATCAGATGCAGACTGTCAGGACCGCTGGCCTTGCGAATTTCAAGCAATTTGGCGCTGATCTCATTGAGAGCGGTATCCCAGCTGATGCGCTGGTACTTGCCGTTCACCAGCTTCATGGGGTAGCGCAGGCGGTACTCGCCATGACCATGCTCACGAACTGATGCGCCCTTGGCGCAGTGCGCTCCCATATTGATGGGCGAGTCAAACACCGGCTCTTGCCGTGTCCACACACCATTCTCCACCACGGCGTCAACCGCACAACCCACAGAGCAGTGGGTGCAAACCGTGCGTTTGACCTCGATTTTTCCATCGCCGATGGCAACTTTGCCTTCAGCCGCGTGCGACTTGCGCACCAGTGAAAGCTGGGTGGCAGCCAGCCCCACACCAAGGCCCAGCCCCGAGCGCTGCAAAAAGCCGCGGCGATCGACAGTGGGCAACGCCTGCGAGAGGCCTCGCTTGAGGCTGTGGACGAACGGTGACCGAGCGGTACCCGCTGTCGTTGATTTCTTCGTGAGCAACATGGTCGTCTCCTGTATGAAACTAAAGGGGTATCAGACCAAAGTGGTCTTGTAGTAACGCTTGACGTGCTCGCTCAACACGTAGCCACCGCCCTTGTCGGGCTTGGGCAGGTTCGCTGCCGCGCTCACTGGCGCGACCGACTTGGCGCCTGGCAGCGCAGTGGCAGCGACGGCCAGCGCGCCTGCGGTACCCGCACCCGCAAACAGGGTTCGGCGCGACAAACGAGGTGTTTGAGAAGACATGGTGGACCTCCTAGGCCAAGGAAAATAAGTCGTCGCTTATGCATAACCATGCATAAGCTTGTATGCGAAGGATACCGGACAATTTAGCCTGTACACCCTAGGGATAACCCGAACAATTACCCCAAAAAAAGTTACTTCAGCATGTCAAACGCTTGGGTCTCCACGCCAAAGAAGGCCTCTGCAAAAGCCCCCAGAACAGCGTAAAACCGGGCACGCGGGTGTTTAACCAAGGCCTCAGTCATGTCGTGGACCCAGGGTTGCAGGTGCGCGGCAAAAAAGGTCTGCTGGTGGGTCAGATTGGCCACCGTCACGTCGTCTCCCGCGATCAGGTAGCGCATCACCTCGCACAAATAAGCAATGTGGTCCTCAGTGTCACGCATGGACTCGTCACGCGTCAGGCCCAACGCTGCAAGGTCGTCGCGCAAGGTAACCAGTGGCTTTTCGTTCAAAAAACCACTCAGGTAGTGCGACCCATACAAATACAGCTCGGGTTTACCAACGCCACCAAACAAGGTGTCATATTCCTGCGCAATGTCCTCATCGTTCATATCCCTGCTGACACCCACCAAAGCGCGCCAGGGTTCTTCCAAAAATCCGCCAGCCGCGGGGGCCTGTGTCGCCGCAAGGCGCAAATTGCCCAGCAGCTCGGGTGATGGGGGCGCATAAAAGAGCTGCGCGAGCAAGCCATACAGCTCAGCACGGGCGGTTTCTTCGTCAAGTGCACTGCTGCGCACGGATTCGGGCGGTTGGCTCATGGTCAGAGGTCTGTGATCTTGGTTTCGTTGGTAGCCGAATGAATGTCGATGACACGGCAGTCACCGCACATTTTCAGACGGTCCAAAGCTGGGCCTTGGAACATGGCGTGCCCGGCGAGCTTGCCCAACATCGCCTCAATCGCTTTGAGCGTGCCAAATGGCTTGCCACAGCGTATGCATGCGTAGGGCTGCATTTCGTTGAGCAACACCGCTTCTTTACGCTGTGCGGTCAAGTTCAGGCGCGGCTGCAAAGACAGGGCTTTTTCCGGGCAGGTGCTGACGCACAAGCCACACTGCACACAGTTCTTCTCCAGAAACTTCAACTGTGGCGCGGCTTCGTTGTCCGACAGGGCAGACGCCGGGCAGGCATTGATACAACTCAGGCACAAGGTGCAGGCATTCTTGTCAATGACCAGAGCGCCCCAGGGTGAACCCGCCGCAGGCAGGCTGATTGCGCTCAGGGCAGGCTGACTCGCCAACGCGGGCGACTGCGCCAACACATGCTCCAGCACCAGCTCCAAGGTCACGCGTTTGTCAGCCTGCAGGGCAAAGCCCGCGCTGCGCCCAACACCCTGGGCAGGAGCAACTTGCAAAGCCTTGTCCAATGTTGCCGGATCAGCTTCCATGCCCAGGTCAATGACGCGGAAATGTTGCCCGCTAAAGCCCAGGCCTGCCAGCAGCGCCTGCGCCACATCCATCTGCGCCTGAAGTGCCTTGCGGTACTGCGGCGCTTCTTCGCCCGTCATCAAAACCCAGACCTGGTTTGCACCGTAAGCAAAGGCGCTCAGCCATAGGTCAAGGCCAGCGGAGGCCGTGTGCCATAAAGACATGGGGATCACCCGGGCGGGCACGCCCTGCAGGCCGTTCTTGTCCTTTTTGCCCAGCTGCGCCGCGCGCCCCAGCGCGTTGATCGCGCGCTGGCCTGCCTCCTGGCTGTGAAACAAGATCGCAGCATCCTTGCCACCAGCGCGGGTGTAGGTAGCCAACACGGTCTTGAGCCGCACACCAAAATCTGGCACGCGTGGGTACGCAAAGCTCAGCGCACCGGTCGGGCACACCGTGGAGCAAGCGCCACAGCCGACACACAAATTAGGGTTGACCTTGATTTGCTGGTGCCGGTGATCGCTGCTGATCGCAGCCGCCGAGCACACATCAACGCAGGCACGGCAGCCAATCTTGTCATTGCGGCTGTGCGCGCACAGCTTGCTCTTGTAATTGAAAAACTTGGGTTTCTCAAACTCGCCCACCATGTCCTTAACCCGCAACAGAACCGCGGCATCCAGGTCCCTGAGCAAGAAATAACCCTGGGGCAGGGCATGCTGCTCAAAGGCCGCCTGCTCACGCAGGTCGATAACCAGATCAAAGTTTTCGCTTTGCTCGCTTGCAGTGCGCTGAAAATCAATTGCACCAGCGGCGGTACAGACTTTCAAACACTGCCGGCTGCTGTCACATTTATTCAGATCAATTTGGTAGTCCAGCCCAATGGCTTGGCTAGGGCATGCAGCCACACAGGCGTTGCACCGGGTACACAAGTCAAGGTCGATCGGATTGTTCTGCTGCCACTTCAGCTCAAACGCTCCCAGGTAGCCCGTCAGGCTCACGATGCTGCCGCGCAGCGCCGGGTGCGCGCGGGCTTGTTCCCCGCCCTGCTCAGGGCCGTGGGTACCAAAGACGGTAATGTCGGCGTCTTCACCCAGCAGGCGAGCAACCGCGTCAGCACGGTCCAGCGGCCCGATGACCAAAATCCGCCCACTGCTTTTATAAGTCACGGTCGACACCGGCTCGGGCTCAGGCAGGTGGGCCATGGCCAGCAAAGCTGCCATCTTGGCACCCGCTTTGCCAGCCTCCCGACTCCAGCCACCGGTCTCACGAATATTGACAAAGCGAATCGGCGCGCTCTTGGGCTGCTCTGCCGCAAGCTCAGTGAAGAGCCTGGCTTCCTGGGTGCACGCGACCACCAGCTCCTGTCCGCTTTGCGCTGCCTTCAGAAACTCTCCGGCCTCGCGTCGGCATAACGCGCTGTGGGGGGTCAGCTTTTCGTCAAGTGCCGCGCTCAGCGTCGTCACCGACAGCGGCATGGTTTGGTTGCAATCGCAAATCAGAGTCGTCATGGTTCTCACCGGTTGGTTGAGCGCTAGATTGTGTTTCGGCCTGCGGGGCAGCGCCAGAGTGCTCGCTGCCCTGATCCTCTGGCGTGTTGGCAGCACTCTGCGCATCCTCGGCTTGGGGTGCTGGGTCGCTTGCCTGCGCAGCCTGCGCTTGTGCGCTGGCTTGTTGTTCGTCTGGGTCTTCAACCAGGCGCAGCGTCTTGGCGCTGACCATCTTAGCCAGCATCGCCGCACTCAGTGGGCTGGGCAAAGAATAGTCTTCCAAGTAGATGTCCATGCCGTCAATCATGCTGTAGCGCGGGTCGGCAAACAGCTTTTTAACGGCAGCGTTTCTGACCTCGGGGGAGACGCCCTGCGCCACAAACGAGGAAAAGTCTGACTCGGGCGTGAGCTGTTTCACATCCTCCAAGGTCGGCAACACCCGCTCTGGCGCCGCCGCCCCACCGGCCGCTGGCGATTGGTCCTGCTGCGACCCGGTGCCAGCAAGCGCTGCGGGCGCTTTAGCTGACTTTTGCTTGTCTAACTCACGCGCTGATGAAGACGGCGGGGTCGCAGGCGCCGGTGGCTCGACCAGGGTCTGACCCTCACGCACCGCTTGCTTGCGCTGCGACCAACGGCTGAGAAATCCATCAGCCATTGGGGCCTCCGCCACCGTCACCACCACCGTATTTCTTGCCAGTGGAAATTGACGCAGGGTTTCCAAAGCGGTCCGTCAGGGACCGCATGCTCTCGGGGCGCTTGCGCCGCTTGGGCTCGGCCACGTAATGCTGATCCGTAAAAGCTCTGAGCCACTGGACGATCGAGTCGGGTGCAGGGACTTGCTCCACCGAGTCCTGGCCGTCCATCCAACGACCGGCGTCGTGATAGCTTAGGCTCACCTCCAGCGGCTTGGGCAGAGGCTCATCGGCCAATCCAGGCTCTTCCTCCATGGTCCACAGTACAAACCAGCTCGGCGCCGGCGTTGTGACGTTCAGATAGAGACCTTCGGCGTCGTCTTTGAACATCTGCACCTTAAAGCCCGGGAACAGCCAACGCACTTCATCTTGCGTCTGCAGCAACAGGCGCGGCTCAGCGCCAAAGCCTTCTTGCTGCAAGACCACATCACCGAGTTGCCAGCGCCATTCTTGCCAACGACTGGCCACGCCAGTGTTGCGAACGCGATGCATGATGACCGCTACATCGACCGAGGGGCGAGCAACAGCCATGACCATTGTCCTCAGGTGTCCTTGGAGACTCGGATGGTCGGAAACTTGCTGGAGAAATCCTTGTTCTTGGCAGCAATGCCTACCGCCACCTTCAGCGCCACCGCTTTGTACAGCGCCGCAACCTCCCCGTCTGGGTCTGACACCACCGTTGGCTGACCGCTGTCAGCCTGCACGCGAATCTGCATATTCAGCGGCAACGCACCGAGATAGCTCATGCCGTATTCGGCTGCCATCTTGCGCCCGCCATCAGCGCCAAAGATGTGCTCAATATGGCCGCACTGGCTGCAAATATGAACCGCCATGTTCTCCACAATGCCCAGAATCGGCACACCCACCTTCTCGAACATCTTGATACCTTTTTTGGCATCCAGCAATGCGATATCTTGTGGAGTGGTCACCACCACCGAACCGGTCATTGGCACGCGCTGGCTCAAGGTTAGCTGGATATCACCCGTGCCTGGGGGCATGTCGACGATCAAGTAGTCGAGTTCTTTCCAGTTGGTCTGGCGCAGCAGTTGCTCCAGGGCTTGGGTGGCCATCGGGCCGCGCCAGATCATGGCCTCATCCTGAGCGACCAGAAAACCAATGGACATGACCTGTACACCGTAATTTTCCAGCGGCTCCATGGTTTGGCCGTCCTCGCTTTCGGGCCGGCCATCAATGCCCATCATGGTCGGCACGCTCGGGCCGTAGATGTCTGCATCCAGAATGCCGACCTGTGCGCCCTCAGCCGCCAGCGCCAAAGCCAGGTTGACCGCGGTGGTGCTTTTACCGACGCCACCCTTGCCCGAGGCAACCGCAATTACGTTTTTCACATTGGGCAGCAGTTGCACGCCGCGCTGGACTGCGTGGGCAGTGACCTTGCTCGACACATTAACCGAGACGTTGGCAGCGCCATCCAGGGCGCGAACAGCAGCAATGCAGGCCTTGCGGATCGCCGCAAACTGGCTCTTAGCCGGGTAGCCCAGCTCAATTTCGAACGACACGTCGCCGTCATTCACCGTCAGGTTTTTTAACGCCTTGGTCGAGACGAAATCTTTGCCGGTGTTGGGGTCCAGCACGGCCTTGAGTGCGTCCTGAACGGATTGCGAAGTGAGGGTCATGGGGTTCTCCGAAAGACCGGTAGTCTATCCAAGCCAGGCGCTCAATTCAGCCCAAGCCCCTAAAAGTCCCCATCTGCCGACCACCAAAGCGCGCAGCCCGTGGGTGGTCAAGCCAGGCACACCGAGTGGGCCGTACCGGCGCAGGAATGCCGGCGCCGCCCAGTGCAGCCCTGCGCAAATAAGACGCGCACCCATCGAAGGAACCCAGGGCTGCACTCGCTTGACGAGCACACCTTGCTGCTTGCCCGCGCCTGGCGAGGCGCCACTTAAAATCCCCACCTTACGCCGTCTTGTACCCACCATGTCACGCCAACTCTTTGTTACCACCGCTCTGCCCTACGCCAATGGCAAATTCCATATTGGCCACATCATGGAGTACATCCAGGCCGATATCTGGGTGCGTTTTCAGCGCATGATGGGCAACTCGGTCGATTTTTGCTGCGCAGACGACACCCACGGCGCGCCAATCATGATTGCCGCCGAAAAAGCTGGTGTCACACCCCAGGCGTTCGTGGCGGACATCGCGGCAGGACGCAAGCCCTACCTGGATGGCTTTCACATCAGCTTTGACAACTGGCACAGCACAGACGCGCCGGAGAACCACGAACTGGCCCAGGCCATTTACCGTGACCTGCGAGACAACCCCGACGGCTCTCTAATCGAAAAGCGCACGATCGAGCAATTTTTCGACCCGCAAAAGTCGATGTTTTTGCCCGACCGATTCATCAAGGGCGAGTGCCCCAAATGCCATGCCAAGGATCAGTACGGGGACAACTGCGAAGTGTGCGGCGCAGTCTACGCTCCCACCGACCTGATCAACCCTTACTCCGCACTTTCTGGCGCCAAGCCCGAACTGCGTCAGTCAGAGCACTTTTTCTTCAAATTGTCTGATCCGCGATGCGTGTCATTTTTAAGCGAGTGGACCCAGGACGGCAAGCTGCAACCCGAGGTGGCCAACAAGATCAAGGAGTGGTTCAGCGAGCGCAGCAACCCGGACGGCAGCACCAGCAACGGCTTGGGCGACTGGGACATCAGTCGGGACGCGCCCTACTTCGGCATCGAAATTCCGGATGCGCCTGGCAAATACTTTTACGTCTGGCTGGACGCGCCCATTGGCTACCTGGCATCGCTGAAAAATTTGCTGAGCCGGCGCGGCGTAAATTTTGACGCCTACATGGCCAACCCCGCTTTGGAGCAGTACCACTTTATTGGCAAGGACATCGTCACTTTTCACACGCTGTTTTGGCCCGCCACCCTGCATTTCAGCGGCCGCAAGACGCCGAGCAACGTATTCGTGCATGGCTTTCTCACCGTCAACAACGGAGAGAAGATGAGCAAAAGCCGGGGCACTGGCCTGGACCCCTTGAAATACCTCAAACTAGGCATGAACCCAGAGTGGCTGCGCTACTACCTGGCCGCCAAGCTCTCTGCGCGCAACGAGGATATCGACTTCAACGCTGAAGACTTCATGGCTCGCGTCAACAGCGACCTGATTGGAAAGTTCGTCAACATCGCATCGCGCGCCGCGGGCTTTTTGAGTAAACGCTTCGCAGGACAAATCGGCGTGGTATCGGAGGATGGTGCGGCTTTGCTGCACCAGCTGCGCGGCGAGCGCGCCCAGATTGAGCAGTTGTACGAGTCGCGTGAATTTGCCAAGGCGCTGCGTGAGACCATGCTACTGGCCGACCGGGTCAATGCCTACGTGGACGCCAACAAGCCCTGGGAGCTGGCCAAGCAGGCCGGCATGGAGGCAAGGCTGCAGGATGTCTGCTCGGTCTGTATCAAGGCCTTTCGCATACTGACCTGTTACCTCAAACCCGTTCTACCCGAGCTGGCTTTGCAGGTCGAGCGCTTTCTGAATATTGAGCCCTTGAACTTTGTCAACATCATGCAACCGCTGGCAGCCGGTCACGTGATTGGAAACTACCAGCATCTCATGCAAAGGGTAGACGTCAAGCAGCTCGACGCGTTGTTTGAAGCGCCAGACAGTGCCGCCACAAGTGCCGGTACAGGCCAGACCCCAACCAGCAACCCAGCGCCAGGTGGCGAGGCGATCGCTGCGACGATCGGCATTGAAGACTTCGCCAAAATTGATTTACGCATTGCCAAAGTGGTGGCCTGTGAAGCGGTGCAAGGCTCAACCAAACTGCTGCGCTTAAGCCTGGATGTCGGCGAGCTCGATGACGCCGGCCAGCCCAGGCTGCGACAGGTGTTTTCTGGCATTGCCAGCATGTACCAACCAGAGGACTTGGTGGGCAAACTCACGGTCGTCGTTGCCAACCTGGCACCACGCACCATGAAGTTTGGAGTATCCGAGGGCATGGTACTGGCCGCCAGCCACGCAGACGAAAAGAAAAATCCAGGAATTTACGTGCTTGAGCCCTTTGCGGGTGCGGTGCCCGGCTTGCGCATCCACTGATTGCTCAGGCCATGAAAACAGTCTGGTCTCCTTTTCGCCCTCGGCTTTTGGAGACCTGGCAACACTACAGTGCAGCGGATCTGGGTCGTGACATTGGCGCGGGCCTGACCGTCGCCATCGTCGCGCTGCCCCTGGCCATGGCCTTTGCCATCGCCTCAGGCCTGCAACCGCAAGCCGGCCTGTTCACAGCCATCATCGCTGGTTTTTTGATCTCTGCGCTGGGCGGCAGCCGGGTGCAGATTGGTGGTCCCGCTGGCGCCTTCATCGTGGTGGTCTACGGCATTGTGGAGCGCTACGGGCTGGCCAACCTGATTTTGGCCACCGCCATGTCTGGCTTACTCCTTTTTGCCCTGGGGTTTTTCCGCCTGGGTGGGCTGATTCGCTTCGTTCCTGTGGCCGTCGTGGTGGGGTTTACCAATGGGATCGCGGTGCTGATCATGGTGTCGCAGGTGCGCGATTTTCTTGGCCTTGCGCAGCGAATGCCTGCAGATTTTTTCGGCATGCTCTCAATCCTCGGCCAGCAGATTCATACCCTTCAGTGGCCCGCGCTCGCTCTGGGCTCTTGCACTTTGGGTCTCTTGATCATCTGGAACCGTTTGACGCCCCGCCTGGGCTCGAGCCGCAAGCGCCTGGTGGCGGCCTTGCCAGGATCGATGGTGGCTTTGATCGCAGCCACAGGCATCAGCTGGGGTTTATCCCTGCCCACCGAGACCATTGGCAGCCGCTTTGGGGGCATCCCCACCGCCTTGCCCAGCCTGCAATGGCCATCCTTCAGCTGGGAGAGCGCGCGTTTTTTAATCATGCCCACAATCACCCTGGCCCTGCTCGGCGCCATAGAGTCTTTGCTGTGTGCGCGCATTGCCGATAAGCTCAGCGGCGATCGGCATAACCCAAACCAGGAATTGATGGCCCAGGGTATCGCCAATTTTGTAACCCCGTTTTTCGGCGGCATGCCCGCCACCGGAACGGTAGCGCGAACGGTCACGAACATCCAAAGCGGCGCCAGATCACCCGTGGCAGGCATGTTGCATGCTTTGACCTTGCTGGTGATCGTTCTGGCAGCTGCCCTCTGGCTGCACATATTCCGCTGGCCGCGCTCGCTGGGATTCTGGTCTTCGTCGGCTGGAACATGGGCGACTGGCGAGCGTTCGCTCGGCTACGACTGTTTCCCATGCCTTACCGAGTCACTTTACTCTCGGTTTTTCTGCTTACCGTGATCTTCGATCTCACGGTTGCCGTGCAGATTGGCCTCTTGGTGGCCTGCCTGACCCTGGTCTACCGGATGTCGAGCTTGAGCCGCAGCGAAGCAGTGACCCCCCAAAACCACCCCCTGCTTGAGGGACAAAGCGCGCGGGTCCAAGTCTGGCGGCTGCACGGCGCACTGTTTTTTGGCGCCGTGAAACTGATCGAAGATATCGAGCGCCAACAGGTCAGCCCACAGTTGGTGCTGGACTTGAAAAACGTGATCTACCTGGATGCGTCTGGAATTGATGCCCTGGACACCTTGGTGCAGTCATGCCAGAGTAAAAACATCCGCCTCATCATCTGCGGACTGGCACACCAACCGCTAGAGATGGCACGGCGCACTGGTCTGCTCCAGCAAGTTCAGCAGTCGCTGATCCCCGATCTTCAAGCCGGCATTGAACTAGCCCTGGACCACGAACCTGCCGTGCCGCCAGGGTCGCCCAAGGGTCAGCCTTAAAATCGCGTAGAACCCGAGCCAATGCGCTCGACCTCTTGCACCGTATTGCACCCTGTTGCCTCGCATGAACCTCTTTCGCCGCCCCGACTACCGCTCTGACGCCACCCAATTCATTGATCAACTCAAGGCCCAGCGCCCGCAACTTGAAGCCAAGCAGCGTGAGGGTCGCTCCCTGTTGTGGGAAAAGTCAATTGACCGCTCGCTTGCAAGCGAGCTCAAGGCCGGGCAAATTGCCCAAAAGCCTTATGTCTACCAAACCAGTCCAAAAGAGCAAGCTGGTGACTGAACGCGCCACCGGCCAGGGCTGCTGATACCCCATGTCCGAAGCGAGCGCATCTGACGCTGCGGCCACCATGCCACAGGTGGTGGATAACGTGGCCGTGGCTCGCCTGTACGGTGAGCCCTTGTTCTCATTGCCCACAGATCTTTACATCCCACCGGACGCACTTGAGGTTTTCCTGGAGGCCTTTGAGGGCCCGCTCGATCTCTTGCTTTACCTGATTCGCAAGCAGAATTTCAATATTCTGGACATTCCCATGGCGGCCCTGACCCGCCAGTACCTCAGCTATGTTGACGAGATCCGCCACCGTAACCTCGAGCTGGCCGCTGAGTACCTGCTGATGGCGGCGATGCTCATTGAGATCAAATCACGCATGCTGCTGCCGCCCAAGCGCACCGCAGCAGGCCAGGAGCCCGAGGACCCCCGCGCTGAGCTCGTGCGCCGCCTGCTCGAATACGAGCAGATGAAATTGGCAGCAGCCAGCCTGAACAATCTACCCCAGATCGGCAGAGATTTTGTCGTCGCGCAGGTCCAACGTTTGCAAGCTTCGCAGGTACGTTTGCCCGACGTCAGCGTAGAGGACCTGCAGCAGGCGCTGATGGGAATATTTCAGCGCGCGCGCCTGGTTCAGAAACACAAAATCTCGCGCGAGGAGCTCTCCGTGCGCGAGCACATGAGTCTGATGCTCAAGAGCCTGCAGGGGCGTCGCTTCGTCGAGTTTGAGGATTTATTCGATCCTCATCGGGGTGTGCCCGTACTGATCGTCACCTTCATCGCGCTCTTAGAGCTGGCCAAGGAGTCGCTGATCGAGGTCACGCAGGCCGAGGCCTTCGCGCCGATCTACGTTCGCCTGGCCTACACGCCAACCTGAGCGACTCACACGCCGCATGAACACCACCGACACTGCGATCGCTGCGCCACCGACCCAACACTTCGACGTCCTGATCGTTGGCAGCGGGCTTGCCGGCCTGAGCGCTGCGCTGCTACTGGCACAGGACAAAAAGGTTGCCGTACTCACCAAACGCAGCGTGGGTGACGGCTCCAGCGGCTGGGCTCAGGGCGGCATCGCCGCAGTCTGGGACAAAAACGACAGCTTTGAGGCCCACGTCGACGACACCTTGGTGGCCGGTGCTGGCCTGTGCGATCTGCAGGCGACTCGCTTCGTGGTGGAGAACGCGCCAAGGGTGGTGGACTGGTTGCGCACTTTGGGTGTGCCTTTCTCAGAGGAGTCGGGCGATTTGCACCTGACCCGCGAAGGCGGCCACAGCGCACGACGTATTGTTCATGTTACCGACGCCACCGGCGCTGCGGTACAGGCGACATTGATCAAGAAGGTGAGCGAGGCCCCCAACATCACGCTGTTTGAAGATCACACGCTGGTCGACCTGATCACCTCGGACAAGCTCGGTGCGGGGGAGCGCCGTTGCTTGGGGCTGTACGCACTGGACGGGCAGAGCGCTCGGGTGATGACTTTCGAGGCCCCCCAGACGATATTGGCCACAGGGGGCGCTGGCAAGGTTTACCTCTACACCACCAACCCGGACACCGCTACGGGCGACGGCATTGCAGCCGCCTGGCGCGCAGGTTGCCGGGTAGAGAACATGGAGTTCATCCAGTTCCATCCGACCTGTTTGTACCACCCGCATGCCAAGTCCTTCCTGATTTCAGAGGCTGTTCGTGGCGAAGGCGGCCGGCTCTTGCTGCCCGACGGCAGCCGCTTCATGCCCCAGCATGATCGGCGCGAAGAGCTGGCGCCACGCGATGTGGTGGCCCGGGCCATCGACTTCGAGATGAAAAAAGGCGGTTTTGACTGCGTGTATCTGGATATCTCGCATCAAAGCCAGGCTTTTTTACAAGAGCACTTCCCCAATATCTATGCCCGTTGCCTGGAGCTGGGCATTGACATCGCCAAGCAAGCCATCCCGGTGGTGCCAGCGGCGCATTACACCTGCGGCGGCGTCATGGCCGACCTGCAGGGACGAACCGACCTGCCCGGGCTTTATGCCATTGGCGAAACCGCCTGCAGCGGCTTGCACGGCGCCAATCGCCTGGCCAGTAATTCGCTGGTGGAATGTATGGTGTTCGCCCAAGCCTGCACCCAAGACATCTTGCGCGCGTCGACTTTGCCCGCCATGACATTGCCCGCCTGGGACGACAGCCGTGTTAGCGACCCGGACGAGTGTGTGGTGATCTCGCACAACTGGGACGAACTCAGGCGTTTTATGTGGGACTACGTAGGGATCGTGCGCACCAATAAACGCCTGGAGCGCGCCGCCCACCGCATTGCACTGCTACAGGATGAAATTCAAGAGTTCTACGCGAACTTTTCGGTCACCCGTGACTTGCTCGAATTGCGCAATCTGGTGCAAGTGGCTGAGCTCATCGTGCGCAGCGCGCAGTCGCGGCGCGAGAGTCGTGGCCTGCATTTCAGCCGGGACTTTCCTGACACGCTGCCACGCGCGGTGCCCTCGGTGCTCAGCCCACACTAAAGCGACATACGCGGCAAAACAACCGCTGATCAGGCGGCCCCGATACCGGGGACCATCTGGCCAGGCGCAGTGCCTGACTTACCCTTGAGCGCAGCGGTGAACGCCAGCATGCGGTCGATGGGGACACGCGCTCGCTCAGCGATGGCGGGGTCTACCAAGATTTCATTAGCGCCGGTCTTGAGCACATGCGCCAGGCCTTGCAAGCCGTTCATGGCCATCCAGGGGCAATGCGCGCAGCTCTTGCAAGTCGCGCTGTTGCCTGCGGTGGGCGCCTCGATGAAGACTTTGTCAGGGTTGAGCGTGCGCAGCTTGTGCAGCATGCCGTTATCAGTGGCAACAATGAATTCGTGCGCGTCCAGGGTGCGCGCAGCGTTCAAAATGGCTGAGGTGGAGCCCACCGCGTGCGCCAAGGCCACCACGTCTGGCGGCGACTCAGGATGCACCAACACCTTGGCTTTGGGGTGAGCCTTCATCAGCTCCTGCAATTCAAACGCTTTGAACTCATCGTGAACAATGCATGAGCCCCCCCACATCACCATGTCCGCACCGGTCTCGCGTTGGATGTAGCCGCCCAGGTGCCGATCCGGTGCCCACAAAATTTTCTGCCCCTGCGCGCTCAAATGGCGCACGATGTCCAGGGCGCAACTCGAAGTCACCAGCCAGTCCGAGCGCGCCTTGACTGCGGCACTGGTGTTGGCATAAACCACCACCGTGCGATCAGGATGGGCGTCGCAAAAAGCGCTGAACGCATCCACCGGACAGCCCAGATCCAGCGAACAATTGGCTTCCATGTCGGGCATGAGCACCCGCTTGGTGGGCGAGAGAATCTTGGCCGACTCGCCCATGAAGCGCACGCCCGAGACCACCAGTGTGGTCGCCGGGTGATCACGCCCAAAACGCGCCATCTCCAGAGAGTCGCTTACCAGACCACCAGTTTCCTCAGCCAGATCCTGCAAGTCCGGATGCACGTAGTAATGCGAGATCATGACGGCGTTGCGCTCCTTGAGCAGGGCGCGGATCTCGGCCAGCGCCCGTTCGATGGGCGCGGAAATGTCGAGCAGACGCGTGATCGCGCCCGCGACATTGCCGTCCAGCTTCAGCACTTC
>JAURGS010000130.1 GCA_030833685.1 Rhodoferax sp.
AGCGTCCAGGTCGCGAGCAGGTGGGCGTCAGGAACTTTTTCGTCCTGCGGAAAGCGTGTCGGGAACTCGCGCAGCTGGGCGGCAGCCTGTTCGTACAGGCCGGCCTGGATCTGCACCGAGGCCAGCGTGAAGGCCAGCTCCAGCGCCTGGTTGGCGCCGGCTTCCTGCATGTGGTAGCCGCTGATCGAAATCGAGTTGAACCGTGGCATGTGCGCCGCGGTGTAGGCGATGATGTCGCCAATGATTCGCATCGACGGCTCGGGCGGATAAATGTAGGTATTCCTGACCATGAACTCCTTGAGGATGTCGTTCTGGATCGTTCCCGACAACTGATCCTGCGACACCCCCTGCTCCTCGGCCGCCACCACGTAGCCCGCCAGAACCGGCAAGACGGCGCCATTCATCGTCATGGACACACTCACCTTGTCCAGCGGGATCTGGTCAAACAAGATCTTCATGTCCTCCACAGAGTCGATCGCCACACCGGCTTTGCCCACATCGCCCGTGACGCGGGGGTGATCACTGTCGTAACCCCGGTGCGTGGCCAGGTCGAAGGCGACGCTCACGCCTTGCCCACCTGAGGCCAGCGCCTTACGGTAAAACGCGTTGGACTCCTCAGCGGTAGAAAAACCCGCGTATTGACGAATCGTCCAGGGACGTACCGCGTACATCGTGGCCTGGGGTCCGCGCAGGTACGGCTCGAAACCTGGCAGCGTATTGGTATGCGGCAGATCCTGCGTGTCCTGCGCGGTGTAGAGCGGCTTGACCGCGATGCCGTCGGGCGTATGCCAGATCAAATTGTTAAGGTCGCCGCCAGGCGCGGACTTGGCTGCCGCCTGAGTCCACTCCTCAAGGCTGGCTCTTCGAAAATCGGGGGTCTTGTCCATCGTGTCACCGCATAGTTGCGAATCATTGTGTCGCATTAATCAGGCAAGCATAGCGCGGCTCGGGGCGTGCATCGGCGCCCAAAGCCCGCCTGCTGAGCACTGGAGTCAAACCAAACTCGCTGAAATCAAACAAAACTGGCACATCGATCTGTAATTATGCATAATTATGAATTCAAAATCTCGCCTCTTCATTCAAAAAAAGCAAATTTCACCAGCATGGATGAATTCACCATCGCCCCTAAAGCCCTGTATGAGGAGGTCGCAGAGCGACTGCGCCAAAAAATCTTTTCCGGGGAGCTTGAACCTGGCGACTGGATCGACGAGGTGCGCTGGACGCAATTGTTTGGGATTAGTCGAACACCCTTGCGCGAAGCGCTGAAGGTGCTGGCCAGCGAGGGATTGGTGACCATGCGGGTTCGCCGTGGCGCCTATGTCACCGAAGTTTCCGAGCGTGACCTGCGCGAGGTCTATCACCTGCTTGGCCTGCTGGAGTCCGACGCTGCCGAAGCAGTGGCCAAGCAAGCCAGCGCTGACGAACTTGCCGACTTAGAGGGCTTGCACGCGCAGCTGTGCGGTATCGGCCGCGGGCCGAATCCCAGTCGCGAGGAGTTTTTTGCATGCAACCAGCGCTTTCACAAACGCTTACTGGAAATTGCTGGCAACCGGTGGCGCGAAAACCTGGTCAACGATCTTCGAAAGGTGATGCGACTGAGTCGGCAGCAATCCTTGCTGCGAACTGGCCGGATCAATGAGGCACTGGCCGAGCATGAGGCAATCATGACTGCCTTGGTCGCGCGTGATCCGACGCGGAGCAAACAGCGCATGCTTGAGCACTTCCGCAACGGCCTGGCGGCGGCGTCAACAGCTAAACATTCGGCACGCTGACGTTCACAGGGGGGATTCTCCCGCTCCCGTTCTTCATTGGCCATTTGGCAAAAGCCGCTAACAGCCACTCATCTGTGATCGTGCACCCTGCAGACGGTTATCAGAAGCCGGCGACGACGCCGTCACTGCGAGGGTCTGCGGCCCCCAAAAACAAGCCATCAGCCTGGCGTACGATCGCGCCGGCGTGACCCATGGTGTCGCTGTATTCGGGAAAGATTTCCACGTCGTGCCCAGCCTCGCGCATTTGCTGCAAAGCTTGCGGCGCAAAACGATTCTCGAATTTCAAGGTGGTGGTCTCCTGGCCCCATGTCTTTCCAAGCAACCAACGCGGCGCACTCACGGCTTGTTGCAGGCCCATCCCATACATCGCGTAACGGGAGAACACCGCCGACTGGCTCTGTGGTTGGCCGTCGCCCCCCATATTGCCGTACACCATATGCCGCCCATCGTCGAAGCGGGCGTGCGCCGGATTTAAGGTATGAAACGGCTTCTTGCCTGGACTCAGCACGTTGTGCGACTTCGCATCGAGGGAAAAACTCGAGCCACGGTTTTGCCAAAGAACGCCTGTGTCCTCCAGGACTACGCCTGAGCCAAATTCCCAGTAAACACTTTGGATGTAGCTCACCATACGACCCGAACTGTCGGCTGTGCCCATCCAGATCGTATCGCCAGGAATGGGTTTCTCCGGCCACGGCAAAGCCTTTTGCATGTCAACCGCATCAGCGCATTCGTCCAAAAACGCATCCGATAAAAAGTGAGACAGATCCGATCCACGGGCTGCCATCACGTCGGGGTCGGTGATGTGCCGATTGCGCACTTTGAAGGCCTGCTTGGTGGCTTCGATCAGCGCATGCAGGTAGGCATAAGTGTCGACCTCGTCAATTTGGTGACGCTTGCGCAGACGGTCAAAGATCGCCAAGACCTGCAATGACGACAGCCCTTGTGTCGGTGGTGTCATATTGAATAGCGTCGCCCCCGCAATGCGAACCGACAAGGGCTCAACCACCCGGGCTTGCTGTGCCTGCAGGTCGGTCAAACGCACCGGGCCACCTATGCGCTCATGCTCGGCGGCCATGGCCTGGGCCAGCCCGCCACGGTAAAAGTCATCCAAACCCTTTTCCGAGAGCGTGCGCAAGGTTTGCGCCAACGCCGGGTACTTGCGCAGAGTCTCGGCACGCGGTACTTTTGTGCCGTCGAGAAACTGTGTGGCAAACCCAGGCTGGTCTTGAAGCTCAGAGAGGAACTTGGTGGTGAAGTTGACCTGGCTGTGCGTCACGGGAGCGCCGTTTTGCGCGTACCAGCATGCATCCTGAAGCAAACGGCTCACGGGCAAGGTGCCGCCCGCCTGAGCAGACAGCTGCAATGCCTGCATCCAGCCCGATATCGCACCGGTACCCGTATTGGCCGCCAAGGGGCCACGCCCAGGTATCGCTTGCAGACCTTTGGCGGCGTAAAAAGCCGGTGTGGCCAGTTGGGCTGCGCGAGCACAAGCGTCGATGCCTACGGGCGCTTTACCAGGCTCGGAAATGATCCAAAAACCGTCACCGCCAATGGCGTTCATGTGGGGGTAGACCACAGCAATCGTGGCGGCGGCAGCCACCATCGCCTCGATCGCATTGCCCCCTTCACGCAAAACAGTGATCGCGCTATTGCTGGCCAGATGATGAGGCGCCGTCACCATGGCGCGCGCAGCCGTGAGAGTTTGTCGCATCTTCAGTCTTTCAAAAATTGTGTTGCAGCCTCACGCAAGGCCTGCGTGTAGCAAGACATCGGTACGCGCACAATGCCCGCCCCAATCTGACCAATACCGGCCTCTTTGTGCGCGATGCCCGTGGTCACGACCGGCCGAATCCCAGTGTCAACGACTTTGCGGACATCTAGGCCACACGGCGCGCCTCGGAAATTCAAAGCCGGCAAGCTCAAGGCGGGATTTTGCGTCACGGTGATCTCATACATTTCCTGGGTGTAGCGCACCGCATCATCAACGCTGCCCCCAGCCAACAGGGTAAGCGCTGGGGAAGCCGCAAACGAACACCCACCAAAACCAGCGGTTTCAGTGATTGCACTGTCGCCGATGTCGGGGCAGGCATCCTCCTGCTTAAAGCCTGGGAAGAACAGACCCTGAGGCAGATCCGAGGTCGCACAAAACCACTTTTTGCCAAGCCCACTGACGCGCAGGCCGGTTTGGGTGCCGTTTCTGGCCGTTGCAGTCACCACGGTTGAATACTCAATTCCGTGCGCGGAATCCATGATGGCTTTGCAAGACACCATCGAATAATTCAGGAAAAACTGAGAGGTCTTGGCCACAAAGTCAAGGGTCTGGCGAACATGGTCTTGCGTGACCGTACCACGCGCGAAATCCAGACCAGCCAAGGGAACACTCAGCGCCATGAAAAACAGGGCTGTGGACGCTGCGTTTCTGCTGTGCACCTCATCGCCCATGAGCAAAGCCTGTGACTGAATGGCTTTAAGGTCAATACCGCCTGTTTGATCAAACTGGTGGCGCACCGCCGCCTTGAGTACTGGGGCAAGCACAGCCTCAAACCACTTTAGGCGCTCGATCACGTCGGGGCCATTGGCACCAAAACGCAGACACCGGCCGATTCCCTCATTGATGTTGGTGTAGGCCATGTTGTTCTTTGCCGAACTGCTTGCATCGGCATTGCGAACACAGATCAGCGGCATCGAAGGGCTGATGATCCCCGTCATCGGCCCCACAGCTTGGTAGTCGTGGCACTGTGCAAAAGCGATGTCACCCCGCTTGAGCATGGCCCTGGCCTTGTCCGGCGTTGGCGCCCAACCCTCGTACAGCACGGCCCCGATCATGGCGCCATGCATCGGACCGCACATATCGTCCCAGGCCACCGGGGGACCCGCGTGCAAAAGCAAGCGCTCACCCTTCATGTCAGACCAGACGCTGTCGGCGCGCAAAGCAATGTCTTCCCACATCGGTCGGGCCTGAATAATGCGCTGCGTAGCGACCTGGTTGGCCTGCTCTACACGCGGGTCATCCATTAGGCGGGCCAGATCCCATGCCAAGGCGGGGTCACCGTCGCCGGGCGGCTGCCACTGAATAGGGCTGACGCTGCCGCCGTGCGCAGTGATACTGGCGTTAAACCCGTCGATACCCAGGTTGACAACGCCAGGCATCAGATCCAACAGGCTGCTAGCGGGGGCTTTCGAAGCATTCAAATTACTTGTTTTCATGGTGTAGTACCGTCAATGATCGCGGTGAATATGCCCGCAAGAATATCGAAACCAGAGCTTGAACCGACCTGGGCCAGTTGATCAATGTGCTGCTGCACGGCCATGCCGTCCAGGCGGCTCATCGCATGCATCAGATCATGCACCGGTTGGTAGCTGTGTTGACGCATCAAATCGGCCATTAAGGCAGCGCTAATCACGTTGGTACGGGCCATACCTGGATCGCACGCCCTCTGAATCAGACTGTCGCGCACCTGCGCCAGCTCAGGCCTGCGGCGCCAGCTCGGCGAACAAGCCAGGGCAAAAAAAAGTCCACCCAGGAAATCGTCGCCTGAAGGCGTCAGGCCAGGCCCCAGACCCAAAACCTGTTCGCAACTGCTCAACAACGCCGTGGCGTCCGCACTTCGCACGGCCTGGGCGATTTGGTCAAAGCGTGCAGCAGCCCTGTCGAGCGGGAAAGGCAAAGCCAGACCTAAGCGCCAGCACATCAACCCCTTGGCAGGCACCAAGGCAATGCCAAGCGCGAGCTCGCGCATACGCAGCCACTGCGCCTGAGTCGGCACTGGGGCGGCAGATGGCATGTAGGTTGACACCAGGTTGCGAGGATGCGCCACCTGCAGTGGCCCGGCCCAGCGAATCTCGCCGTCAACCATGACGTAATGGGTCCCCTCAAAACCAGGAACTTTTCGTAGGGGAAATTCTGGACTACCCATGTTTGGTGTGCACTACGCCAACGTCTCAGGTCCTGCTTTGGGCCGTGATGCGTGTGCCGGCTCGTCCCATCAGCGCTTCGAAGGTTTTCTCCAGAGACGTGATGATGACCAAGCCCTCGCCACTCACCTCAGGTGCGCCCTCGAGAAATGTCACAGCCGCTTCAATTTTGGGACCCATGCTGCCGGCGGGAAATTGTCCTTGTGCGGCATAGCGCCTGGCCTCATCCACAGTTATTTCATCCAGCCAGCGCTGATTCGGGGTGTTGAAGTCCAAGGCAACGCGCTCGACACCGGTGAGCATGATGTAAGCATCGGCATGCAGATGCGAAGCCAACATGGCGCCGGTGAGGTCTTTGTCAATCACGGCTGGCACGCCCTGCAAATGTCCATTGTCCCGAACGACAACAGGTACGCCACCTCCACCGCAGGCGATCGGCAAGACACCGGCATCCAGCAACGCGTCAATCGTGTGCAGATCCAGGATTTTTTGGGGCTTGGGCGACGCGACCATGCGTCGCCATCCGCGGCCTGAATCCGGCGCAAAAGTCCAACCCGTGCGTCGGGCCATTTCAAGCGCATCTTCCTCGGTAAAGAATTTACCCACAGGCTTGGTTGGATTTTGAAAAGCAGGATCTTTGGGGTCGACTTCGACCTCAGTGATGACACATGAGACCACCACGCTCATGCCATGGTCATGCAGCACGTTGGCCAAGCTTTGCTGCAGCATGTAGCCCATGCCGCCCTGGCTGTGCGCCACGCAAACATCCATGGGCATGGGTGGCAATTCAGCCGCAGTGCGTGCCATGCGGTACAAGATGTTGCCAACCACCGGACCGTTGCCATGCGTGAGGACCAACTGCCAACCTGCTCGAATAATCTCGACAAAGTGTTGGCACACCCCGCGCATCAGTTGGAGCTGCTCTTCGGCGGTGCCAGCGATGGTGGGCGGATAAGCGGCGTTACCGCCAAGGGCAACGACCACGCGCTTTTTTCGAGGTGAGCTCATGAGTTGCGGGTCGCTTGGACCTGGGTTACAAAATCCACTTGGCAGCCAACCAAGCTGCGCTCGCACTGTTGGGTGCCAAGACCATTCCAGCAGCCTGTAGGCGAGCCTCCTGCGCTGAGAGCACCTGAGGATCTGCTTCAGTGCCGCACACAAACCCGATCACTGCAAGTTCACGTCCAGCCTTGCGGGCCGACGCTTTCGCTTTCTGAATGGCTGCGCCCAAATCCTGGGCAGGATCTGCATGTGCCCCCCAGCCGATGACCACGTCTAGCAGCACCACGCGCACGGCCGGATCGTTGGCCTCTTGCAGCAGACGC
>JAURGS010000131.1 GCA_030833685.1 Rhodoferax sp.
GCCTGAGCGCCCGACTAGGCGTTCATGCCAGCGCCAGCGCTGGCGAGGGACTGGCCGGGGCTGGCATGGTGGTCTGGGCAGTCAAGCCGCAGGTTTTCAAAGTCGCTTGCCAGGGCGTGGGCGAGCTGGCGCCTAAGGCGCTGCACCTGAGCGTCGCAGCCGGCATTCGCACCGACAGCATGGCGCGTTGGCTCGGCTCCGAGCGCATCGTGCGCGCCATGCCCAACACGCCAGCCCTGATTGGACAGGGGGTTTGCGGCCTGTACGCCAGGCCAGGCGCCACGCCAGCCGATCGAGACGCCGCATCTGGTCTCATCGCGGCCACGGGGCAGTTCATATGGCTTGAAGACGAATCCCTGCTCGATGCAGTCACCGCGCTGTCGGGCTCGGGCCCGGCCTACGTCTTTTACCTCATGGAAGCCCTGGTGGCAGCCGGGGTGCGCATTGGGTTCTCTCCAGAGCAAGCCAAGCTTTTGGCTTTGGGAACCTGCAGCGGCGCTAGCGCCCTGGCCGCCCAATCCAGCGAACCCCCACAGACCTTGCGCCAACAGGTCACCTCCAAGGGCGGCACCACACACGCCGCCATCACCGCCTTGGAAAGCGCCCATTTTTTAGAGATCGTGGATGCGGCTGTGCGCGCCGCCCATGTCCGGGCCAAGGAGCTCGGCGACGAGTTCGGCGCTGGCTAGGTCGGCGGCAGCTTGGTGGCGCCGTGCGTCTGCGCACCCCGCAAAGCCAGCACAGCCAATACCGCAAGCGTCAGCATGACCGCAATGCCCCAGGTGTACCCTGAGCCCTCGGTCCAACCCAGGCCAAGCAGCAGCGGTGCCAAGGCGCGCGCAATCGCCAAAGGCACACCCAAGGCGCCGTTAAGGCTGGCGGCATGGGTATGGCTGACGTATTGGGCCACCACCGTGCCCCGCACAATCGTCAACAGCCCATTTCCCAGGCCATACAACAGCACAAATACGGCAACACCCATCAATTGCCACGACTGCGGCGCGACCAGCAGCACCAGCAATGCGCCGGGTATGAGCAAGGGCACCGTATGGTTGACGCGATCCAGGTTCATGCGCGCCTCATAAAAATACAGAAATACGCGCCCCAACACCTGGGTCAAGCCAATCGTCGCGGGCAGCGCCACGACCCAGACAAGCGGCAAGCCACGCTCACTGAGCATGGGGACCAAGTGCGCTGGAATGGCTACCGTGATGGACATCATGATCACGGTAAAAACCCCGATCAACACAAAAGGTCGTCCCCGCATCAATCGGTGAAGGTCGCGCGCCTGAGCGGCGGTTTGCGTGGTGGCCTTGGGGCCGGAAATATCCTCTGGCAGGGGAGCGCCACGCAACACGCGGTAATGCAAAGGCGCGCAAACCAAGCCATGCAGCGCGGCAAGACACAACAAGGTGTCGCGCCAGCCCAGCATATGCATCAGCCAGGCGATCAAGGGGATAAACACTGTGCTAGCCAGGCCACCCAAAAAAGTCATGGCGATGATGGCACGCCGAAAGTCACGCTTGAAGCGCCGGGTCAGCAAGGCAAAGGCCGGCGTGTACAGAACCGCTGCCATCGCAGCGCCCAGCATCATCCAGGCCAGATGAAATGCCCACAAGCTCTGAACACGGCTCAAAACCATCAAACTCACACACGCCAGAACAGACCCTGCGCTCATGACGGCACGCTCGCGACCGCGGTCAATCAAACGCCCCACCGGGTAGGCTACCAGGCCCTCGACCAGTAGCGCCAGGCTAAACGCCAGCGACACCTGGGAGCGGCTCCAGCCAAGTTCTGCCTCCACCGGCTCCATAAGTAAGGAGAACATATAAAAAATGCTGCCCCAGCTGATCAGCTGCAGACCAGAGAGCACCAATACCAGGCGCCCGTCGTAGCGCGCGTGCCCAGTGGCTGGCGAATCAAATCCAGTGCTCATCGGCTCCTCAGTGCCTGCCCTGCCGAGGGCCGGTATTGCAGGGCCTCAGCCAGGTGCACTTTGAGGGTGTTAGTCGAGCCTGCCAAATCTGCGATGGTTCGGGCCACACGCAAAGTGCGGTGCGTGCCCCGTGCCGACCAGGCCAGCCGCTGCGCTGCCTGCTGCAAAAAGCGCAGGGCTTCATCGTCCATGTGGATGTGCTCATCGATCTCACGGCCTTGCAGCGCTTGGTTGGTTTTACCCTGGCGTGCGATTGCACGTTCGCGGGCCTGCACGCAACGCTGGCTTACCTGAGCCGAGGACTCTGCAGCTCCGCTTTGGGTGAGCTCTTCGGTGCCAACACTAGGGACTTCCACATGCAAATCGATGCGGTCCAACAAAGGACCACTGAGCTTGCCCTGGTAGCGCGCAACCTGATCCGGGGTGCAGCGGCAGGCCTTTTGCTGCGAACCCAGAAAGCCACAGGGGCATGGGTTCATCGCCGCGATCAGCTGAAAGCGTGCGGGAAACTCACTGCGCCGCGCTGCACGAGAGACCACGATACTGCCCGTTTCCAGCGGCTCACGCAAAGCCTCTAGCGCCGCACGGGGAAACTCAGGCAGCTCATCCAAAAACAACACCCCGTTATGGGCCAAGGAAATATCCCCTGGCCGAGGCGGCGAGCCGCCCCCCACCAAGGCAACGGCGCTGGCGGTATGGTGCGGGTGCGCAGTCGGGCGGCGACCCCAACTCTGCACAGAAAACTGCCCAACCAAGCTGGCAATGGCCGCACTCTCCAAGGCCTCTGCCGTTGTCATGGGCGGCAGCAGGCTGGCAAAACGCATGGCGAGCATGGATTTGCCTGAACCCGGCGGCCCACTCATGAGCACACTGTGCGAGCCCGCAGCCGCAATTTCCAGCGCGCGCTTGGCCACCAAATGGCCTTTGACATCGGCCATGTCAAGCTCAAACGCAGCCGTCGGCTCGACGCTGAGCACAAGCGGCGCCCAGGCGCTCTCGCCCGGCGTCGCCTCAGATCCGGGGGCACCATGCAGCGGCGCGAACTGGGCAACCAAATCCATCAGGTGATTTGCAGCGAACACCTGCGCACCCGGGACCAGTGCGGCCTCTTGGGCACTGGCCGTTGGCAGCACCAAGCGCGGCTGCTTGAGTAGCGCCTGTGCCGCCAAACTCATCGCCAAGGCGCCACGCACCGGGCGCAGCTCACCAGTCAAGGAGAGCTCACCTGCAAATTCGTAATCGGCTAAGGCCTGCGCACGGATTTGGCCACTGGCGGCCAGAATGCCCAATGCAATTGGCAAGTCGAAGCGCCCGGAATCTTTGGGCAGGTCTGCTGGCGCCAAGTTGACTGTGATGCGCTTGTTGTTCGGAAACTCCAGACCCGCGTTTTGAATGGCGCTTCGCACGCGCTCACGCGCTTCTCGCACCTCCAGATCAGCCAACCCAACCAAGGTAAAACTTGGCAGCCCATTGGCCAAATGCACCTCAACCGTGACCGCGCTGGCCTGCAGGCCATTGAGCGCGCGACTGTGCACCAGAGCCAAACTCATGATCTCTCCTTGGCTGCCTTGAATCAACGCGCTTGAGTCGGTCCAGCTACCGTCTCTTTTGGCACCACTTTGGTGCAGCGCGCCAGAACAGGCTCGCCATCTTAGCGATGAAACCGCGAAGTTAGCGCCCAAGAAGAAAACGGCGCACCAAATCAAAGCACCAGCCGATGAATTTGGCCCTCAACACACTTGGCACGGTCTGTGCATTCAACATGGCATCTCATCTTTGGAGGACCCATGAAACTCATCACAGCCATCATCAAACCCTTCAAGCTCGACGAAGTGCGCGAGGCGCTCTCGGCTATTGGCGTGCAAGGGATTACCGTGACCGAAGTGAAAGGCTTTGGCCGCCAGAAAGGACACACCGAGCTCTACCGGGGCGCTGAGTACGTTGTTGACTTTCTTCCCAAGATGAAAGTCGAGACCGTTGTTCGCGATGACATCGCAGAGCAAGCCATTGAAGCCATCGAAAAGGCGGCACGCACGCAAAAGATTGGTGACGGCAAGATTTTCGTCGCCGATATTGAGCAAGTGATACGCATCCGAACCGGCGAGACCGGCCCCGATGCCGTTTGATCCCACTTTGACCGAGAGAGGAAACAGAATGAAAAATGTGTTTTTATCGATTGCCGTGCTGATTGGCACCTGGCTCGCAGGATCAGCATGGGCTCAGGCACCGGCCGCAGCCGCTGCCACCGTTCACAAAGCAGACACGGCGTGGATGATGGTCTCCACCATGTTGGTGATGTTGATGGTGCCAGGATTGGCATTGTTCTATGGCGGCTTGGTGCGCAGCAAGAACCTCTTGTCCGTTCTGATGCAAGTCACGATGGTGTTTTCCTTGGTCGCAGTTTTGTGGGTGGTGTACGGATACAGCTTTGCCTTCGGCGGCGAAGGCCTGATCATCGCGGACGCATCCAAACTGTTCCTTGCCGGAGTCACCACCAGCTCGCTGGCGGACACCTTCAGCGCGGACGCCAAAATCCCGGAACTGATCTTCGTGGCCTTTCAGCTGACCTTCGCTGGCCTGACTACCGCACTGATCGTGGGCTCGTTTGCCGAGCGCATCAAATTCTCTGCGGTCATGCTGTTTTCAGTGATCTGGTTCACCTTCAGCTACATCCCGATTGCACATATGGTCTGGGGCAGCGGTGGCTATCTGCTGGGCAAAGGCGCTCTTGACTTCGCGGGGGGCACGGTAGTGCACATCAACGCTGCGATGGCCGGCCTGGTCGGTGCCTATCTGCTGGGCAAGCGTGTGGGTTACGGCCGTGAGTCCATGGCGCCGCACAACCTGACGCTCACGATGCTGGGTGCGTGCCTGCTTTGGGTTGGCTGGTTTGGCTTTAACGCGGGCTCCAATCTGGAATCCAATGGCGGCGCAACACTGGCCTTCATCAACACAGTGATTGCAACCGCAGCGGCGATTCTGGCCTGGAGCATGGGTGAAGCCTTCAGCAAGGGCAAGGCCTCATTGCTGGGCGCTGCCTCGGGCGCGGTAGCCGGGTTGGTTGGCATCACGCCGGCCTGTGGCGTTGTCGGACCCATGGGCGCCATCGTCATCGGGCTGGTGGCCGGCCTCGTCTGTCTGTGGGGCGTCAACGGCCTCAAACGTATGCTGGGTGCGGATGACTCGCTAGATGTCTTTGGTATCCATGGCGTGGGTGGCATCGCTGGTGCTCTGTTGACGGGTGTCTTCGCTGCGCCAGGACTGGGTGGCACGGGTGCTGCAGACTTTGCAATCGGCAGCCAACTGCTGATTCAAGCTGAAGGTGTGGTGATCACCATGGTGTGGTCATCTGTTGTCGCGTTCATTGCTTACAAGCTTGTCGACTGGACTCTTGGCCTGCGTGTCAGCGAGGAGGCCGAGCGCGAGGGCCTGGATATCAGCTCGCATGGCGAGTCGGCATACAACCGCTGATCACCTTGGCGCTCAGCGCACAGGATTGCAACAGCGCTAGCGCAAAACCGACAGCCACCGTGGCAGCCCAGCCCGGTGGCTTTTTTCATGCTGCCGCCAAGATCAGGCAGCCAGTCCAACGCTGAGGCCCGGGAGGTTAAACAGCAGTGCCACAAATTTTGTAAACCGGGCGTTTCAAAAAATTCAGCTCGCCCCCCTGCTCTTGGGCCTACCATTGGTATCCTTTCCCAGAGCACTTGCATTCCATGGACCCCCACCTTCAATCCATTCGCGCGCAGATTCAAGAGGCAAGCGCCACGCGCCGCCCCTTGCGCATTCGGGGATCCGGCAGCAAGGACTTTTACGGTCACCCGCAAATGGCTCACCAAGCGCTTGAATTGGGGGCCTACAGCGGTATCGTGAATTACGAGCCCAGCGAGCTTTACGTGAGCGTGCGCGCGGGGACACCCCTGGCCACGGTAGAGGCAGAGCTGGCCCGGCATCAGCAATGTTTAGCGTTTGAGCCGCCGCATTTCCACGGGAAGTCTGGCACGTGTGGCGGTATGGTGGCCGCCGGCCTGAGTGGACCGGCGCGCGCCAGCGTAGGGTCGGTGCGCGATTACGTTCTTGGCGTACAAATGCTCAACAGCCAGGGCGAGCTTCTGACCTTTGGTGGCCAGGTGATGAAAAATGTTGCGGGCTACGACATCTCCCGATTGATGGTTGGGTCGCTGGGCATATTGGGCGTGCTCACCGAAATTTCTCTTAAGGTACTGCCTGTGGCACCGGCCACCGCCACGCTGGTGTTCGAAGCTGACCAGGCCACCGCCTTGCAACAGCTCAACCGCTGGGGCGGCATGCCTTTGCCCTTGAACGCAAGCTGTTGGGTTCGCGATGACACGGCACCTGGCAGGCCTGAATTGTTGTTTGTTCGACTGCGCGGCGCAGTTGCTGCGGTCGACTCAGCCAGCCGCTTGATGCTGCAGTCGCCCAACGGGCGTCTGGTGAATGCTCAGCAGGCCGAGGCAGATTGGCAAAAATGCCGAGACCACCACCTGCCATTTTTTCAAGCACCCCAAAGCCAAACAAAAGAGGGCAGCCCAGTGCTGTGGCGCATGAGCGTGCCACAAAGCGCCCCGCCCTTGAATGTGCCAGGCGAGCAGCTGATTGAATGGCACGGCGCACAGCGCTGGCTTTGGGCGCCGTGGTCAGCGTGGGACCAGATACAACAGGCCTGCGCTCAGGCTGGCGGCTCAGCCAGCGTGTTTCGCGACCCTGCGGGTGTGCACACGCGCTGCCGCTTTGCCCCGCTCGATCCGGTCATGCAGGGCATCCATGAACGCCTGCAGGCAGAGTTTGACCCGCAGCACATCTTCAACCCCGGGCGAATGTACCCCTCGCTGAGCACTGGTAAGCGCGATGCAAACTGAACTGGCCCCCGCCTACCAAGGCACATCCGATGGTTTGGCCGCCGAGGCCATTTTGCGCAAGTGTGTGCACTGCGGCTTTTGCACTGCAACCTGC
>JAURGS010000132.1 GCA_030833685.1 Rhodoferax sp.
AGCTACTGGTACCAGGCATTTTTGCGTAGCAATTACACCAAGGCGCAAGCCAGCGTGCGGGCAGTACAGAACAAACTCGCCTCTGCCCTGGGCTCGGGCCAGCCGTTTGGCGGCGACGTGCCTGAAGCAGATTTGGCCAATTACCGCTACATGTTCGGCATGGAACGCTTTGATGCGGATAACAGCCTGGTGGCGACCCACGACAGCTTCGCAAAAGCACTCGCAACAGTTCAAGCTAACTTATCCAGCCAGAAAGCGGACACCAGCAAAGTCTACGAAGTGGTTTACCCCGAACAAAAAATAGCAGTGTTTGGCGTGGCGATGAACAGTAGCGACAGCGGAGAGGGCTGGTGGGTCAACAAGATCGGTGGCTCAACACACCCTGCGGCCTTGCCTTACGAGCTTTTTATTGTGGACGGTAAGGTTTACTCTCTGTACGCGCGATTTCGCATTGCGCTGGCTTGGCCCGCGCTGGGCATGGGCCAGTTCATGGGCATCATCAACGCGCCAGAAGCAATACGCTCGATCATGACAAAAGTTGCCTCCAATCAGTGACCAAGGCGGCTGCGAACAGTTCAAAAGGATAAACAATGAGTGCTGCAGAAATGACTTCTTGGGTGGTCTGGGGCGGATTCGCCCTGGCCTTTGTGTTTGGCCTGGTCGCCAGCAAGACCAATTTCTGCACGATGGGTGCCATCTCGGATGTCATCAATATGGAACACTGGGGACGTATGCGCATGTGGCTTCTGGCGATTGCCGTGGCTATTGTGGGCACGACCTGGCTGTCTTTCTCAAGCCAAATCGATCTGGATAAATCCTTCTACCAGCGTCCCATGCTGTCCTGGCTTTCGCTGGTCGTCGGTGGGCTTTTGTTTGGGGTTGGCATGACCATGGCGGGCGGTTGCGCCAACCGTAATTTGATTCGCCTGGGCGCGGGGAGCTTGCGCTCGCTGGTAGTCCTCACCTTCATGGGCATTTCGGCCTACATGACACTCAAAGGCCTGTTCGGACAGTGGCGTGCCAGCTTTCTGGACCCTGTGGCCATCGATCTGGCCGCCATGGGCCTCAAGAACCAAAGCCTTGGCGCGTTCCTGGGCCAGGCGACCGGACTGCCAGCAAAAACTGCGCTTCTGGTCAGCGCTGCCATCGTCACGCTGCTGCTGTTGGCTTTTGTTTTAAAGGACGAGCGATTTCGCACCAATATGGCGCAAGTCCTCGGTGCGATCGTGCTTGGGGCGATGGTGGTGGCGGCCTGGTATGTCAGCGGTCACATTGGTTTTGGCGAAAACAAAGACACACTGGAGATGCTGTACTTTGGCACCAACAGCCGGACCATCGAGTCGCTCAGTTTCGTCGCCCCCACGGCGTTCTCGCTTGAGTTGTTGATGTTGTGGACCGACAAATCGCTGGGTATTTCCTTTGGTATTGCCTGCGCGCTTGGCGTGGTGCTGGGCTCCCTGGTCTGGTCGGTATCTAAGAAGACATTCCGCTGGGAAGGATTTGCCTCGCTGGAAGACCTGCGCAACCAACTCATTGGCGCGGTTCTGATGGGCTTTGGTGGCGTGACCGCCACCGGGTGCACCGTTGGCCAAGGCATCTCTGGCGTCTCGACACTGGCCCTGGGTTCTTTCATTGCCTTGGCCAGCATCATTGGGGGCTCGGTGGCCATGCTGAAGTGGCAACTGCGCGACTAACGCGTCCTGCATGCGTTGCAGGTGATGACGCGGTCTACACCCGCTCGATCACCAGCGCAATTCCCTGGCCCACGCCAATGCACATGGTGCACAGGGCATAGCGACCTTGTGTCGCATGCAGGCGGTTGATGGCCGTCGTCAGCAGGCGAGCTCCCGATGCGCCCAGCGGATGCCCAAGCGCAATCGCGCCACCCCAGGCGTTCACGCGTGCATCGTCATCCGACAAGCCCAGTAAACGCAAAACAGCCAATCCCTGGGCGGCGAATGCCTCGTTGAGCTCGATGACGTCCATCTGCGCCAGACTCAAGCCGATCTGCGCCAGCACTTTTTCGGTGGCTGGGGCCGGGCCAATGCCCATGACGCGCGGGGGCACCCCCGCTGTGGCCATGCCAAGCACTCTGGCTTTGGGGGTCAAGCCGTACTTCACGGTGCTCGCTTCGTTAGCCAATAACAAGGCGCAAGCGCCGTCATTAACCCCACTGGCATTGCCAGCCGTGACCGTGCCATCGGGTCGCACCACGCCTTTGAGTTTGGCCAGCGCCTCCAGGCTGGTCTCGCGCGGATGCTCGTCCTGCTCGATCAGCAGGGCATCACCTTTTTTCTGAGGCACTGGAACGCCCACAATTTCACGCGCCAAGTGCCCCGCCTTGATGGCAGCCACTGCGCGCAACTGACTGTTCAAGGCCATTTGGTCTTGCGCCTGGCGTTCAATTTTGTAATCGGAGGCAACGTTCTCGGCCGTCTCTGGCATCGAGTCCACACCGTACTGGGCCTTCATCAACTTGTTAACAAAACGCCAACCAATCGTGGTGTCGTAGACCGCATTGGCCCGGCTAAAGGCTGACTCTGCTTTGGGCATCACAAAAGGCGCGCGGCTCATGCTCTCCACACCACCCGCGATCATCAGCGAGGCTTCACCCGCCTTGATCGCACGCGCTGCAGTGCCAACCGCATCCAGTCCGGAGCCGCACAAGCGGTTGATCGTGGCGCCCGTGACCACCTCCGGCAAACCGGCTAGCAGACTGCTCATACGGGCCACATTTCGGTTGTCTTCGCCCGCCTGGTTAGCGCATCCATAGAGCACGTCAGACACAGCTTGCCAATCCACTTGGGGGTTGCGCGCCATCAGCGCGCGCAAAGGAACGGCGCCCAGGTCATCGGTACGCACGCTGCTCAAAGCACCGCCGTAGCGACCAAAGGGGGTGCGAATCGCGTCGCAAATATAAGCGTTTACGGGTGCTGACATGGGGGTTTCCTCGCTTTCCCAACGGCAACTCAGGCCGCTAATTTGAACAGACTGGTTGCCTCGAGATCGAGCACCTCATGCTGCGCGCTGTTGGTCATCTGCCAACGCCAGCGCACAATGCCCAGCGTCGCTTGGCTCTTCGATCGGCGAACCTCCAGCACCGTGATGCGTAGAGATAGCTGATCGCCCGCGCGCACTGGATGCGGCCATTTGATGTAAGCCAATCCAGGCGACGCAAAAGACTCCGAGCCCTTAAGCACAGCATCAGCCACCAAGCGCATGGCCAGCGCGCAACTGTGCCAGCCGCTGGCAATCAGGCCACCGAACGGGCCGCTAGCGGCGGCGATCTCGTCGGTGTGAAACCATTGTGGGTCATACGCCGTGGCAAATTGCAGCAACTCGTCTTTGCTCAATTCATAAGGGCCCAGCTCAATCACCTGACCCTCGAAAAAATCAGCAAATTTCATATCGCTAATTTTTTCAATGTGCCGCAGCGTGTTGACGCAGCCAAGGGCTGACGCGGTAACGCTCGCCCCGGTAGTGCGCGTCCAGCGCTTCAAGCACACTGATCACACCCGCAGCAGACCATCCGCCCAACCAGTCGAACGGGCCCGCCGGATAGTTCACACCCAGGCGCATTGCGGCGTTGGCACCGTCTATCGAACAAACCCCTTGCTGTACCGCGTCTGCGGCTTCGTTGATCAACATAGCCAGGGTTCGGGTCACCACAAGCGCTGGCGTATCTTGCACGCGAATTGGCGCCACACCCAGCATTCGAAGCCAGTTAGGTGCTGCGCGAACCCAGTCGCCGCTGGCTTGGCACGAGGCAGCCCAGGCCAAAGCTGCGCCAACTGCCTGCGAAGTCGGTCGGTCAAAGACTGCAACATCGCGCCCGAGCATCGAGGCGGTGCGGCCGTCACTCATGCGCAATTGCGCCCCGTCAACGTCCAGCCCTAGCCAATCTGATTTCGGCTCTCGGGCAACGCTAAGGCCTGCTTGGTCTAGCGCTTGGGCCCAATGCTCTGCCCAAGGACCTCGTCCCATGACCGTCAGCGAGCGGTGCTCTGGCGGTGGCAACTTTGGGTCGGCCCCACTCTCTGGCGAAGGCTTTGAAGGATTTTCATGCGCCGCGCGATAGTCAAAAAAACCGCGGCCAGATTTACGCCCCAGCAAGCCAGCGTCAACCAGTTCACGCTGCACCAGCGAGGGCACGTAACGCTTGTCATAGAAGTTTGCTTCAAAGACCGACTGAGTGACTGCGAAATTGGTGTCGTGCCCGATGAGGTCCATCAGCTCGCATGGGCCCATACGAAACCCTACTGCGCGCAGGCAGGCATCAAGTTCAGCCGGCTGGGCGGCACGCTCATGCAACAAGGCCAAGGTCTCGGCGTAAAACGGTCTGGCAATTCGGTTGACGATAAAGCCTGGCGTAGAGCGCGCGTGCACCGGCACCTTGCCCCAAGTCTCGCTGAGTTCAAAAATCGCCTGCGCCACAGCAAAATCTGTCTGTAAACCCGAGACCACCTCCACCAGTTTCATCAGCGGCACAGGGTTGAAAAAATGCATGCCCACCAGCCGCCCTGGGTGTTGCAAACCATTGGCAATTGCGGTCACCGAAATTGACGACGTGTTGGTGGCCAACACACACTCGGGACCCACCACCGTCTCAAGCTGCTGAAACAGTGCGCGCTTGGCGTCCAGGTTTTCAACGATGGCTTCAATCACCAGGCCGACATCGTTGGCTTGCGCAAGTTGATCGACGACGGCAATGCGCGACAGTGTCTGCGCTGCGGCCTGGGCGGTGATCTTTCCCTTGCCCTGCAGTCCTTGCAAGGTTTGATCGAGCTTGGCCCTGGCCTGGCTGGCTGCGCCCTCGCGTACATCAAAGAGAAAAACGCGGTGGCCCGACTGCGCGGCCACCTGCGCAATACCCGCGCCCATAATCCCAGCCCCTATCACCAGCACTGGGGCTGCACTGAGCTCGGGGCTGCTCATCGCTTGGTCCAGCTCGCGGGGCGTTTGTCTAAAAACGCTGCGAAACCTTCGCGCGCCTCGTCCGTGCCACGCACACGGCTGATGGTTTGCGCCGTGAGCTCGCGCACCTCTGGCGTGATTGGCCCCACATGCAGTTGTCCAAACAAGGCTTTGATCTCGGCGTGGGCGCCTGGGCCGCCCACCAGCAAATCTTGAATCACCGCGTCCACCGCCGCATCCAGAGCGTCGGCTGAGATCACTTGGTGCAGCATACCCATCGCGTGGGCCTCGGCAGCGCCAATTCGTGAGGTACTCAGCGCCAGGCGCTTGGCCTGGCGTTTGCCCACAGCATTGGTCAGGTATGGGCCGATCGCCGAGGGAAGAATGCCGAATTTGGCCTCGCTCACAGCAAAGGTGGCGTTATCAGAGGCAATCGCGATGTCGCAGGCGCACACCAGGCCTACGCCACCGCCCAGGGCCGCACCATGCACCCGCGCAACGACAGGCTTGGGTGCCGACTCAATACGGTAGAGCATGGCCGCAAAGCGACGGGCATCGGCCAGATTCCATTCCTGCGAAGCAGTGCTTGCGCGCTGCATCCACTGCAAATCAGCCCCGGCACTGAAATGCTTGCCTTGGCCGGCCAGCACAATCACGCGCGCGGCAGGATCGGCCAAAACTTGCGCGAACGCTGCATCCATCTCGGCGATCATGGCTTCATCAAAGGCGTTGAAAACAGCCGGTCTTGACATGGTGATTTGAGCCACGCCAGCGCCTCGCTGCGATATCACCAAAGTTGAATATTCGGACATCAGTAAGTCTCCAGGTGCAGTCGGCCCTCGCGCTTGAGCGCAGGCCCCAGGTTTTCCCAACTCAGCCCGCCTTGCTCGGCCACGTCACGCAAGGCTAAGACCACGCCCTCTTCCATGCTTTTTAAGCCGCACACATAAAAGAAGGTGTTGGCGTCTTGCAGCAAAGCCAGCACGTCAGCAGCGCGCTCGCGAATGGCGTCCTGCACATAACGCTTGGGTTGACCAGGGGTTCTCGAAAATGCGAAGTTGGTATCAATAAAGTCTTTGGGTAAGTTCTGCAAAGGCCCAAAGTATGGCAACTCCTCTTTGGTGCGGGCCCCAAAAAACAGCATGAGCTTTCCTCCCTCGAACTTGCCCGAAGCGCGCAGGCGCCGGCGCCATTCCGTCATGGCGCGCATGGGCGCGCTGCCGGTGCCGGTACAAATCATCACGATGTTGGAGCGCGGGTGGTTGGGCATCAGGAAGGTCGCGCCGAAGGGGCCGATCACCTGCACCGTATCGCCCACCTTCAAATCGCACATGTAGTTGGAGGCCACGCCACGCACCGGCTCGCCCTGGTGGTTTTCCAGCACGCGCTTGATGGTGAGCGACAAATTGTTGTAACCCGCGCGCTCGCCGTTGCGCGGGCTAGCCACCGAGTACTGGCGCGCATGGTGGGGCTTGCCCTGGGCGTCCTGCCCTGGCGGGATGATGCCAATCGACTGGCCCTCGAGCACCGGAAACGGTAAGCTACCAAAGTCGAGCACGATATGGTGCGTGTCGTATTCCCGGCCCACCTCGGTGACCCGGACATTGCCGGTAACCGTTGCTGTGACGCTGGTCTGGGCGGACTTCGGACCATAAAGGTTGGTGTAAGCATGCGCGGCCGACCAAGGCGGCAGTGTGGCGTTGAACTGGGCGCTGTTGAAAACGCCGTCTGTCACGGTTGCCGGCGCGGGTGCGGCTGTGGGCGTGGCTTGAGCGCCATCTACCCCGGCCTCGGCGAGTTCCTCGGCACCCAAAGGTGCGGGCAACTCGTCCCAGCCCAGTTGCTCGGCGATGCTGTAGGCACGAACACGCGGCATGGTGCGCCAGTTATCGATCGAGCCGGTTGGGCACGGTGGCACACAGGCCATGCACAGGTTGCACTTCTCCGCATCGACCACGTA
>JAURGS010000133.1 GCA_030833685.1 Rhodoferax sp.
CGTGCACCAGCAGGCACTCACGCGTACCGTGCACCAGCCCAATTGCCATGTGTTGATGGCGCAGCCAGTCCAGCAGCTCGCCGCGGTCTGGTGCGTGCAAGATGGCGTCGATGGTGTCGCGTCGGCCTGGCGCGCGCACGCCTGCGGCCACTGCCAACACGTGCAGGTCGTGGTTGCCAAGCAGGCAGTGTGCAGATTGGCCCAGCGCCATCAAGCGGCGCAGCACGGCGCTTGAGTCTGGCCCGCGGTTGACCAGGTCACCCAAGAGGTAAATCGTGTCACGGCTGGGCGAAAAATCAATGTGTTCAAGCAGCTGCTTCAAAGCCCCGTCGCAGCCCTGCACGTCGCCAATCAAGTAAAGTGCCATGTTCTGAATTGTCGTTTGCTCTGCATGGAACTGTTACTGATCATTTTTCTCACGCTGCTTAACGGCGCGTTTGCCATGACCGAGCTGGCCTTGGCCGCCAGCCGCAAGTCGCGCCTGAATGCCATGTCCGAGAGTGGCGACGGCGGAGCCCATGCGGCGCTGTCCTTGTTGGACAACCCTAACCAGTTCTTGTCGACCATTCAGATTGGCATCACCTCCATTGGCGTGCTCAACGGCATTGTGGGTGAGGCTGCGTTCAGCTCAGACCTGGCTGAGTGGCTCAAGGGCCTGGGTATGCCCCACGGCGCTGCCTCGCTGACAGCGACTGGGCTGGTGGTGACCATCATCACCATCACTACCATTATTTTTGGTGAACTGGTGCCCAAGCGAATCGGCCAGCTTTACCCCGAGACCATCTCGCGATGGGCCTCTCGCCCCATGCTGCTGCTGGCGCGTGCCAGCGGCCCGCTGGTGCATTTTCTCTCGGGTTCGACGGCTGCGGTACTGCGGCTTTTGCGTATTGACGCTGGCGCCACCCGCCCAATGACCGAGGAAGAGATTTCCGCCAGCCTGGAAGAGGGCGTGGACTCCGGTGTGATTGAAGAGCACGAGCACCAGATGGTGCAAAACGTGTTTGAGCTGGATGACCGGCCCCTGACCTCACTGATGGTGTCGCGCTCGGAGATCGACTGGCTGGATGCCAGCCTGAGCGTGGCCCAGGCCCTGCAAAAACTCGCCCAAGCCGAGGATGGTGCAGCACACTCCTGGTACCCGGTGTGCCGCGGCTCTTTGGCCGATGTGGTGGGCCAGATCAGCGTGTCGCAGCTGCTCAAGCTTGGCGAGCACACGCCAGGCAGTTTGGCAGACCTCGTGATGCCATCAACCTTCGTGCCGGAGACGCTCACCGGCATGGAGCTGCTTGAGCACTTTCGCGCCAGGCAGGGACGCTTGGTGCTCGTGGTGGATGAATATGGCGAGGTGCAAGGCATGCTCACGCCCTTTGATCTGCTGGAGGCGATCACGGGCGAGCTGCATCCCGGCGCCTCCTCCGACGCGTGGGCAACTGAGCTCGACGATGGGTCCTGGCTGCTCGATGGCCTGATGCCCATCAGCGAGCTTAAAGCGCGGCTTGGCCTAGAGGATTTGCCCATGCGAGAGCGTGGCCGCTACAACACCGTGGCCGGTTTGGTGATGGCAGTGATGGGCAGCCTGCCTCGGGTGGGTGAACACATTGATGTGGAGGGCTGGCGTTTTCAGGTGCTTGCGCTGGACGGCAAACGCGTAGACGAAGTGCGCGCAAGCCCATTGCCGACGTCTTTGGCCAACCCAGAGAGCTAAATCTGCGGGCTTGGTATGCCAATGAGCCTTGGCCGGGCGATCAGGAACTGGCGCCACCCGCTAGACCCTCGTACACCGCGGCTGATACGCTTGCACTGAAGGGGGGTCTCAGCCTCTACAGGCTTGTCGGACTGCCCGCAGGCGCCTTGCTGCTGGCCTCTAGCGTCCTGCGCCGCGCCTGCAGTTGGCGGTAGCGCTCCAAAGCAGCCGGGTCGGTCTTGGCCGCTTCAATAGCAGCGGTCTCTTGCGCCTTAAGCTGGTCAATCTGAATCCGGTTAACCAGCGCACGCAGCTCCTGCAAGCTCTCTTGCGGGTCAATATCCTCAGTGCCCAGGTAGTCGTTCATGAGCGCGCGCGCATAGGCCTGGCTGGGGTGGCCCTCCAGGCCGGCGAGCAAGGCAGCCCAGGGCTGCGCGCCGTGCTCGTGCCACTGCGCTTCAAGCCAGGCAAAGAGCGGACCCTGAGGTGCGTCCAGCTCGCACAGCATCTGTTGGTCTTCTGCCGACAGACTGTCCATCGCTGCCAGGTTGTTCAGTAGCAGGCGCGCTGCGTGGTCGGTGCGGTGAATTGGCAGGCGTTGCTTGCCACGTGCCCCACTCGCCTTGGTGCCCGAGGGTCTGGCCTGGCTTGCCGCGCTGGCGCGAGGGCTGCTTGCTGGCGCAGACGCCCTTCGCTGACGCCCAAACCAGATGTCGGTCAGGTCCTGGCTGTCAAGTTGCACCAGATCGGCAATTTCAATGAGTATTTGCTGCTTGAGTGCACCCGCTGGCATGGCTTCCCACAGGGGCTTGGCGTTGCTGGCCAGCCGTGCACGCCCCTCGGCGGTGGCCAGATCACAGCCCTCGTGCGCCACATCCAGCAAAAAGCGGCTTAGTGGTGTTGCTTCGGTGATGCAGCGGGCAAAAGCGTCCTTGCCGTGTTCACGGATGTAGCTGTCAGGGTCGTGCTCGACAGGTAAAAACAAAAATTTGACGCTGCGCACGTCGGTGGCCATGGGCAGGGCAGCGAGCATGGCTTTGCGCGCTGCGCGTTGCCCGGCCTCGTCGCCGTCAAAGCTAAACACCACCGAGTCAGTGAAGCGAAACAGCTTTTGCACATGCTCGGTGGTGCAGGCGGTACCCAGGGTGGCCACGGCGTTGGCAAACCCAAGCTGGGCGAGCGCCACAACGTCCATATAGCCTTCAGTGACCAGCACAAAGCCATGTTCGCGCAGCGCGTCACGCGCTTCAAACAAGCCATAGAGCTCGCGCCCCTTGGAAAACACCGGCGTCTCGGGCGAGTTCAGGTACTTGGGTTTTTCATCGCCCAGCACCCGCCCGCCAAATCCGATGCACTGGCCTTTGACGTTTCGGATGGGAAACATCACGCGGTCGCGAAACCGGTCGTAGCGTTTGGCCTCGTTGGCGTCCTCGTTGACGATGACCAGCCCGCTTTCAACCAGCAAGGGGTCGTCGTACTCGGGGAATACGCTGGCCAGGCTGCGCCAGCCCTCGGGCGCGTAGCCCAGACCAAAGCGCTTGGCCACACGCCCGGTCAGGCCCCGGCCCTTCAGGTAGTCGATGGCGCGCTGCGCGCCGCGAAGGTGCTTTTGGTAGGCGGCACTGGCCTTTTCCAGCACATCACTGAGTGTGGCTTGCTGCTGTTTTTGTTGGGCTTGGCGCGCACGTTCTTGCGGCGTGCTGTTGTCCTCAGGCACCTGCATGCCAAATTCCTGGGCCAGGTCCTCAACGGCGTCGATAAAGCCCATGCCAGCATGCTCCATCAAAAAGCCAATTGCGTTACCCGTTTTGCCACAGCCAAAGCAGTGGTAGAACTGCTTGCTGGGGCTTACCGAGAACGAGGGCGACTTCTCATTGTGAAACGGGCACAGGCCAACAAAATTGGCGCCGGTTTTTTTCAGCTGCACATGCCGCGCGACGATCTCAACGATGTCAGCGCGGGCGATGAGCTCCTGCACAAAACTCTGCGGTATAGCCATGCGTGCATTGTAGGAACGCGCCGCACACCAGTGCCCAGGGCAGCGCGCTTGCCGGCTGGTTTAACGTGGTGCCAGGCGGATGGCGCCGTCCAGGCGAATGACCTCGCCATTGAGCATGTCGTTTTCAATGATGTGCTTGGCCAGCTTGGCGTAGTCCTGCGGCGTGCCCAGACGCGAAGGGAAGGGCACGCTGGCAGCCAGCGCGTCTTGCACTTCTTGGGGCATGCCAAACAGCATGGGCGTGCCAAAAATACCTGGTGCGATCGTCATGTTGCGAATGCCGTTGCGCGCCAGGTCGCGGGCTATGGGCAGGGTCATGCCCACAATGCCGCCCTTGGATGCGCTGTAGGCGGCTTGACCCATTTGGCCGTCATAGGCCGCCACCGAGGCGGTGGAGATCAACACGCCGCGCTCACCGGTGGGCTCGGGATCGTTGGCGCTCATGGCCTGGGCACACAGGCGAATCATGTTGAAGCTGCCCACCAGGTTGATCATGATGGTGCGGGTGAACACATCGAGGTTGTGCGGCCCGGTTTTATTGACGGTTCGTTCCGCTGTGGCGATGCCCGCGCAGTTAACCAGGCCTCGCAGTGTGCCTATGGTGCAGGCCTTGGCCACGGCAGCTTCAGCGTCGGTTTCAGAACTCACGTCGCAGCGCATGAAGGCGCCACCAATGGAGTCCGCCACGGCCTGGCCTTTGTCGGCTTGCATGTCGAGCACCAGCACTTTGGCGCCTTCTGCGGCGAGCATTCGCGCCGTGCCTTCGCCCAAACCGGACGCGCCACCTGTGACGATAAAAACTTTGCCTGCAATGTTCATGATGTGTCCGTCAAGTGAGTTCAACAAAGCTGGGAATTATCCGGGATCATGCTTGCAAGCGGCTCTGTCAGAGGGGTTTTGGACATGATTGCGGCTATACTTCCGACCCTCGAATACACCCAGGCGCGTAGCTCAGCTGGTTAGAGCACCACCTTGACATGGTGGGGGTCGTTGGTTCGAGTCCAATCGCGCCTACCAAATAGAAAGCCTCGATAAATCATTGATTTATTGAGGCTTTTTGGTTTTTTCAGCTTTGTTTCGATTAGGTCAACCACCAGTTAAAAGTGAAAAAGTGAAAAAGAGCGTGAAATGAGGGCTGGCAATGTATACAATTTTCTTGCGAATGTAGATTTTTTTTTAACGTTCCCCTCGATTCATAGGAGCATCTTCATGAAAAATCCCACGCAGTCACCCCAAAGCCCCGACCGGCGTTCTGTAGTAACTGCCATTGGCGCAGCCGCCGCAGGAGCGGCTTTCCCATCACTTGCGCTCGCGCAATCCAAACAAGTAAAGGTTGGATTCCTTCTTCCCTTAACCGGAGGATTCGCGGAGTCAGGTCAACTGATCAAGTCTGCAATCGACATGGCGATTGAAGAAATCAACGGCAAGGGCGGAATCAAAAGCACGGGCGCAAAGATCGTCCCAATTTACGGAAATTCATCGTCGCCTGATGAGGCCAACACAGAGACCAATCGGATGATCTCGAACGAAAAGGTCTCGGCGATTATGGGAGCCTATTCATCCGGCGCAACGATCTCATCGTCAGTCATCGCGGAGCGAGCACAGGTACCCTATGTGGTGCCCAATGCCCTGGCTGACGAGATCACGGAGCGCGGGTTGAAGTATGTCTTCAAAACAGTCCCCCATTTCTCCCAGTTCGCCATCAATGGTGCTCAGATGGTAAAGGAGATGTCAGCCAAGGCCAACAAGCCTGTCAAGACCGTTAGCCTGGTTCGAGAAAATAACTTTTTTGGAAACGTGGTGGGCAAAGCTTTTGCCGCACACATCGGCCCATCAGGACTGGTACTCGCCAAGGACAACATCTTCCCGTCCAATCCAACGTCTTTCGAGGACATTATCATCGCCTTGAAGGGTCAAAATCCCGATGTGGTTTTTGCGGCCGGAGAGCCTTCCTCCATCACCCTCCTTTTTCAACAACTTAAAGAATTGAAGTACTGGCCAAAGCTGGGCTGGGTTGGTTGCGGTGGCGGTTATACCAATCCAACGGTGGTCCAAAATCTCGGCTCTCTTGCCGAGGGAATGGTTGTCCTGAATGACTGGTTCCCGGACATCAATCGACCTGGCTCCAAAGAGCTTAACGATCGATTCAAGAAGAGGACTGGCAAGGACATGCTGGGTAATGCCAACACAACTTACGCCGCGGTTTACATATTGGCTGATGCTCTTGAGCGTGCTGCCTCTCCTGAGGGGTCAAAAATCAGGGATGCGCTCGCCGCGACAAATATCACCTCAGGTCCGGCAACGTTCATGTACGAAAAAATCAACTTTGATGCGAAGGGGATGATGCCGAACTCACTTCTCATTGGAGCCCAGATACAGCGGGGCGGTGCCCGCGTCGTTTGGCCAAATAGCCTCAAGGTTGTTGATGCGTCATGGCCCGTGCCTGCTCCGAGGTAAGCTAAGGGCGAAGCCCCAGTCAACCTTCCTTATGGGTTTGCTGGGGCGACAAAAACCAGGAGCGCCGACCAAGCTGGCGCTTCATTTGTGGCGCCAGTCCCAGCTTTTTTGATGCTTCGCTCATGACAATAGACCTTGTCGTGCAACTGCTGCTTCTTGGCTTATTGCAAGGAGGTATCTATGCACTCGTCGCCTGCGGCCTGACGCTCATTTATGGCGTTATGAAGATCGTCAATTTTGCCCACGCTGAGTTTCTTACCTTAGGGATGTTCCTTGCTATCACGGCGTTCCAGACTGCGGGACTATCCCCATATGCAGCCGCCCCCTTTATCTTTGTGATCGTATTCTTTTTGGGAGCAATTGCTCAGCAGTTGGTGATACGCCCAGCGCTTCATTATCCGCAAATCAACCAGATGCTTATAACGATTGGCCTGTCAATTTTCTTAGTTGGCGCCATGCAACTGATCTGGGGTCCCAACAATCAGGTGGTGAAGCTGCCATGGGCTAGGCACACATTAGACATTCCGATTGCAGGAGGGGAAGTTTCGCTTAATTATGTTCGACTTATCGCGGCTGGCGTGGCAATCGGTGTCGCTGCAGCCGCGTGGTGGACGTTGAAGCACACGCGACTTGGCAATGCAATGCGGGCAGCGGCGCAAAATCCTGTGGCTGCCCGACTCATGGGGATCAAGGTCAGTCAAATCAACTTACTAACCTTTGGCTTTGGTACTG
>JAURGS010000134.1 GCA_030833685.1 Rhodoferax sp.
GTTTCGCGCGACGAACGTCACCACGGCGCTTGACCTCAATGCTGGCAATCAGCGGGCTATACGTCTGGAACGTACGCTCCACACCCTCGCCGCTGGAGATTTTCCGCACGGTGAACCCGCTGTTAAGACCGCGGTTGCGTTTAGCGATCACGACACCCTCGTACGCCTGCAGACGCTTACGGGTTCCTTCGACAACCTTCACGCTCACCACGACGGTGTCACCAGGGCTGAAATCGGGGATCGACTTGTTCAGCCGGGCGATTTCTTCCTGCTCAAGAGTTTGAATCAGATTCATGTTTTCACCTTTTAAGATCATGCGAGCACCAGCAGCACCATCGCTGCATGCACAAGTCTTTAGCGGCTTGTGCGGCCTCGTAGAGGATCGGATAGCCTGCCATTATAGCTGAGCAAGAAATTCTTCATCCTGCTCAGACAGAAGACCACGACTGCGAGCGGACTCGATCAGGTCAGGGCGACGACACGCGGTCTGCAGCAAGCGTTGCTGCCGACGCCAGCGCTCAATTCGCTCATGGTGTCCAGATAGCAGCACCTCGGGCACGGTCTGACCGCGCCAAAGCTCAGGACGGGTGTAATGGGGACAGTCCAGCAAGCCGTCAAGGCCTTGGGCGAAGCTGTCTAGGACACTGCTGTCCTGGTCATTGAGCACGCCTGGCTGCACACGCGCAATAGCGTCCAAAAAAGCCATCGCCGGCAATTCACCGCCAGAGACCACGAAATCTCCCAGGCTGATTTCATGGGTGACCACTTGGTTGATGAACCGCTGATCGACGCCCTCGTAGCGGCCACAAATCAAAACCGCGCCATCGCTTTGCGCCCAGTGGTCCACTACGGACTGATTCATGCTGCGGCCAATGGGCGAAAACAAAATCACTGGCGTATCCGAGCCTCTTTGGGTCAGTACCGAAGTAACGCAGTCGTACAGGGGCTGAGCCATCATCACCATACCAGGGCCACCGCCAAACGTCCTGTCATCGACCCGTCGGTACTGCCCACGGGCAAAGTCACGGGGGTTGCTCAGGCGCACGTCTACCTGGGCTGATTCGTAGGCTCGGCGGGTCACGCCTACCTTGAAAAAGCTGGAAAACAGCTCCGGGAACAGGGTGATCAGGTCAAAGCGCATGACCGCCAACTCAATAGTCGCTCTGCCAGTCCACCAAGATTTGCTTGGCGCTCAGGTCAACATTGTCAACATAGGCTGCGACAAACGGGATCAGCCGCTCTGCGGGTGGATCTGAGGAATCGTCTGTGATCACCAGTACGCTTTGCACGCCGGTGGACATCAAATCTCGGACAACACCCAGCGCCCGCCCCTCACGATTGACCACCCCAAGACCAATCAGGTCAACCCAGTAATACTCGTCTTCTAGGGTGCTTGGGAAACTTGAGCGGGCGATAAAAATCCTGGCGCCGCGCAAACGCTCAGCGCAGTCACGATCCGCACAATCGGCTGCGTGGGCAACGACCGTACCACTGTGGGGTTTGGCCTGACGTATGCGCAGACAGGCCACGCCATCAAAGGTTTTTGCACCCTTCTCGGGTGGCAGAACATACCAACGTTTGGATGAAAACAGGGCCTGTGGGTCGGCGTTAAATGCCATCACCTTGAACCAGCCCTGAATACCCCATGCTTCCGTGATGCGCCCAACCTCGACAGCGTCGGCTGGCAAGTCGGCCGGATCAAGGCCGGGAAGCATGGGCGCGCAGAATCAAGCGGCTTTTTGCGCGGCCTGGTTGACCAGGCGCTCGACGGTAGGAGACGCTTGGGCGCCAACGCCTCTCCAATAAGTGAGGCGATCCATCGCAATGCGAATGGACTCTTCATTGGCTGTTGCAATCGGGTTGTAAAACCCAATACGCTCAATGAAGCGGCCATCGCGACGGGCGCGTTTGTCCGCAACAACGATATTAAAAAAAGGACGGGCTTTGGCTCCGCCGCGAGCGAGTCGAATGACGACCATGATTTATCCTTTGGGTGGTGGCAAACTTGCCACAAAAAACCTGATCCAACGTTTGAGACACGCGACATGACCACCCGGTCAGCGACACGCCAGACAGCCCGACATTATAGCGACTAGGACCTCATGCCAACCATCCGCCCCAGCCAAGACAAAGATCTACCGCAGATCACGGCCATTTATGCACACCACGTGAACCACGGAACCGGAACATTTGAGATCACCCCCCCTAGCTTGGCCGACATGTCGGCGCGCCGGCAAGACGTTATTGGCAAAGGCCTTCCCTATCTGGTCTTGGCTGAAGGCGACCGTGTTCTCGGTTTTGCCTACTGCAACTGGTTTAAGCCCAGGCCCGCCTACCGATTTTCTGCGGAGGACTCGATTTACCTGCACGCCGACATCATCAATCAAGGCATGGGATCGCACTTGCTGGCAGAACTCTGCGCTCAGTCCGAACGCGCTGGCATCCGCACGCTAATTGCCGTGATCGGCGACTCGGGCAACCGCGGCTCGGTGAGACTTCATGAACGCTTGGGCTTTCACCACGTTGGCCTGCTACACGCCTGCGGTTGGAAATTTGACCGTTGGCTCGACGTGGTGCTGATGGAAAAAGCACTGGGAGCAGGCAACACCCGCCCACCGTCAGCGCCCGCAAAACCCTAGAAAGCCAGCCGAACCAAGGTATAGGCCAAAGCCGCGACGATAGCCGTGGCAGGAATGGTCAGTACCCAGGCCCAAACGATGTTGCCGGCCACGCCCCAACGCACTGCGCTGGCGCGCTCGACCGATCCGACGCCAACGATGGCGCCCGTGATGGTGTGGGTGGTTGAGACGGGTATGCCAAAAGTGGTGGCCAGAAACAAGGTTATCGCACCGCCCGTCTCGGCGCAAAAGCCACCAACCGGCTTGAGCTTGGTGATTTTCATGCCCATGGTCTTGACGATGCGCCAACCGCCCATCAAAGTGCCAAGACCAATCGTCAGGTAGCAAGCGACGATCACCCAGACCGGTGGCGACGCCGCGCTGGCCTGTTGGTAACCCGTGGCAATCAGCAACATCCAGATGATGCCGATGGTCTTTTGCGAGTCGTTGCCACCATGGCCAAGGCTGTAGGCCCCCGCAGAAACCAGTTGCAGACGGCGAAACCATTTGTCCACTTTGGCAGGACGCGCTCGCTTGAACACCCAGGCCACCCCTACCAAAATCAGCGAGCCAAGCAAGAACCCCATCACTGGCGAGATAACGATGAAAACCAGGGTCTTGATCACACCCTTGGCCACCAGAGCGCCTGGGCCAGCCTTGGCGATCGTTGCCCCCACAATGCCGCCGATCAATGCATGGGATGAACTGCTCGGGATGCCGTAGTACCACGTAGCCCAGTTCCAGAAGATGGCGCCAAAAAGCGCCCCGAACACCACATAGGTGTCAACCAAGCCAGGCAAAACAATACCCTTGCCCACGGTGGCCGCCACGCTGAGGTGGAAAACAAAAATCGCCGCAACATTAAAAAACGCTGCAAATACCACGGCCTGCCCAGGTCTGAGTACACCAGTCGAGACGATAGTCGCTATCGAATTGGCCGCATCATGAAAGCCATTCATGAAGTCGAAAACCAGTGCCAAGAGCACCAGAACGACTACAGCGGCGAGAGCGGTTTGTACGGGTTCCATACCCGGCAATCAGGACATATCCAAGATCACGCCCTCGACCAAATTGGCCACATCCTCACACCGGTCGGTAATGTTCTCCAGCAACTCGTACATCGTCTTGAGCTTGATGACCTCGCGCACGTCTGGCTCTTGGCGAAACAAAATACTCATTGACTTTCGCATAACCCGGTCAGCATCACCCTCAAGTTTGTCGATTTCCTCGCAGGTTTTCAGAGCCGCCTCAGCCGCCGCAGGGTCCCCCGCCTGGCCGAGGAGGCCCACTGCATTGCGCACCCGCTCACAACAACGCACGCTCAGGTTGGTGAGCACCAAAATCTCGTCAGTCATGTGGCGCACATCGTAGAGCGACATGGTCTCCGCGGTGTCCTGAATCAGGTCAGCCACATCATCCATGGTGTTGATCAGCCGATGAATCTGCTCCCGGTCAATCGGTGTGATGAAGGTCTTGTGGATCGCATGGTTCACAGCCAAAGTCACGCGGTCGGCGTCAGCCTCTGCATCATTGACCTCCTGGTGATACTTTTCACGCAGCTCGCGATCAGCGTAGTTTTGAACCAGGTTGGAGAACGCATGTGCTGCCGTCACGATGTGTTCGGCATGCTCCTTCAACAGATCAAAGAACTGAGTGTCCCGCGGTAAGAATTTGCTGAAAAACACGCTCACTCCTGCATCGTTCGACCAGTAAACCGCCGTTGCCGGCAATCAAGCCACCGGCAACGCGGATCCCTTGGGTGGGTTTATACCTTGGCAGCCGCTTCGGTGTAATCGCTTACCTGGTCGAAATTGAGGTATTTGTAGATCTCACCTTTGGATTCGGCCAGAACGCCCATATCGGCCATGTATTCGTGCCTGGTCGGAATACGGCCTAACTTGGAGCAAATGGCAGCAAGCTCGGCGCTACCCAGGTAAACATTGGTGTTTCTGCCCAGGCGGTTCGGGAAGTTTCGGGTGGACGTTGACATCACGGTGGCGCCTTCTTTGACTTGCGCCTGATTGCCCATGCACAAGCTGCAACCGGGCATCTCCATACGGGCACCGGCGGCACCCAGCACGCTGTAGTGCCCCTCTTCCGTCAGTTGACGCGCATCCATCTTGGTCGGTGGTGCCATCCAGAGCTTGACCGGAATGTCACGCTTGTTCTCCAGAAGTCGAGAAGCTGCCCTGAAATGCCCGATATTGGTCATGCACGAACCGATGAACACTTCATCAATGACGGCGCCGGAAACTTCAGACAGGGTCTTCACATCGTCCGGATCGTTCGGGCAGGCGACGATCGGCTCGGTGATCTCGGCCAGGTCAATCTCAATCACCGCGGCGTACTCGGCGTCGGCATCCGCACGCAGCAACTGCGGATTGACCAACCACTCTTCCATGGCCTTGATGCGGCGACGAATACTGCGCTCATCACCATAGCCAGAAGAAATCATCCACTTGAGCATGGTCACGTTGCTGTTGATGTACTCGATGATCGGTTCTTTGTTCAGCTGCACGGTGCATCCACCCGCAGAGCGCTCGGCTGAGGCGTCACTCAGCTCAAACGCCTGTTCAACCTTCAACTCAGGCAGACCCTCGATCTCCAAGATACGACCAGAAAATACGTTTTTCTTGCCCTGTTTGGCCACCGTCAGCAATCCAGATTTAATGGCATACAGTGGAATCGCGTTAACCAAGTCCCGCAAAGTCACCCCCGGTTGCATTTGCCCCTTGAAGCGCACCAGCACGCTCTCGGGCATGTCCAGCGGCATGACGCCAGTGGCCGCACCAAAGGCAACCAAGCCGGAGCCAGCCGGGAAACTGATGCCAATCGGAAAGCGGGTGTGGCTGTCCCCTCCCGTTCCAACTGTGTCAGGCAAGAGCATGCGGTTCAGCCAACTGTGAATGATGCCGTCACCAGGCCGCAGGGAAATGCCGCCGCGGGTGCGCATAAATTCGGGCAGCTCGTGGTGCATCTTCACGTCGACTGGCTTGGGGTAAGCCGCCGTGTGGCAAAACGACTGCATCACCAAATCAGCGCTAAAGCCCAAACACGCCAGGTCTTTGAGCTCGTCACGCGTCATCGTTCCGGTGGTGTCCTGGCTGCCCACACTGCTCATGCGCGGCTCGCAATACGTGCCTGGGCGAACACCTTTACCCTCCGGCAGGCCACAAGCGCGGCCAACAATCTTCTGGGCCAGCGTGAAGCCCTTGCCGCTGTCTGCCGGACTCTGCGGCAAGCGAAAGACGGTCGATGCAGCCAAGCCCAACGCCTCGCGCGCCTTGGCGGTGAGCCCTCGGCCGATGATCAGCGGAATACGCCCGCCCGCGCGGACCTCATCAAACAAGACATCGCTCTTGATCTGAAATTGCGCGATGACTTTGCCGTCTTTGAGGGCCCTGCCTTCGTACGGCCGAAGTTCGATCTCGTCGCCCATGTTCATCTGGCTAACATCAAGCTCAATGGGCAATGCCCCCGAGTCCTCCATGGTGTTGTAAAAAATGGGGGCAATCTTGCCACCCAGACAAACGCCACCAAAGCGCTTGTTGGGCACATAGGGGATGTCCTGCCCGGTCCACCACAGCACCGAATTCGTGGCGGACTTGCGCGACGATCCAGTACCTACCACATCGCCCACATAGGCCACCAGATTGCCTTTGGACTTGAGGTCCTCAATGAACTGGACTGGCCCGCGCTTGCCATCAATTTCGGGGCTAATGCCTGGCCTGGCGTTCTTGTGCATCGCCAGCGCGTGCAAAGGAATGTCCGGACGGCTCCAGGCGTCAGGCGCGGGTGACAAGTCGTCTGTGTTGATCTCGCCGGCCACCTTAAACACAGTCAGACGGATCGACTCCGGCAATTCTGGCCGAGACAGGAACCACTCGGCATCAGCCCAGCTTTGCAGCACCGCTTTGGCCAGGACATGCCCTTTGTCCGCCTTTTCGCGCACATCGTGGAACTGATCGAACATGAGCAAAGTTCCCTTGAGTCCCTCAGCGGCCGCGTTGGCGACAGCTGCATCTTTGTCGTCAAGCAGGTCAATCAAAGGACTCAGGTTGTAACCGCCCAACATAGTGCCCAGCAATTCGGTGGCTTTTTGGCGGCTGATCAAAGGGCACTTCTCTGTGCCGTGCGCCACCGCGGCCAGGTAACTGGCCTTGACCTTGGCCGCGTCATCCACCCCCGCAGGCACCCGATAGGTGATCAACTCGACCAGAAAATCCGCCTCCCCTGCCGGCGGG
>JAURGS010000135.1 GCA_030833685.1 Rhodoferax sp.
TGTTTCAAAGACTCAGCCACAGAGGCTGGGAACACTTGGTGCAAAAGCTGGTCGAGTTCCTGACGCTGTGCGCCAGCCTGTTTGCGCTGGGTGAATTCCTCGAGCGCTTTGGTGTAGGTCAGTTTCTGAATCGCAACGCTGACAACACAGGTCGCCACAATATTGGCCAGCCACTCCTGAGGAACGATCGGGTTTGTCCACCACAACCACGCTAGCAATCCTGCGCTGGCCATGATGAACAGGACGGCATTGAATCGGCCAGGCAGTGGGCTTGCTGCGGCGATACCCAGAAGAACGATTGCAAAGATCGACAGGTCGCCGACTTGCCTGGACAACACAACGGTACCGTAGGCACCGATCAAGACGCCCAAGATCAGCAACGAGCGAAGCCTCAGCGCTGGGCGTATGAATTTGCTGGCCACAGAGAGATAGACCAGCAAGTACAGCATTGTGATCAGGCGCCAGACGGTCAGGTCGTCAAGGCCACCATGAAACCAATTTGTACGGTAACTGTCCTGCAACAACAGGCCCAGCTCAAGGAAAAACAGAACAGTGAGCACGACGCGAACCCGTTGCAACGCCGCGTCTTCCAGCTCCCGCACAAACTCAGCTACCCAGCTTGGCGCAAACTGTGGACTGGCCTGGGGCAGGGAATTGATCAGCATGGGCCGGCGTGGTGATCGGGGCCGGCCAGTATATCGATCGCTGTCCCTGACTGCATCACAAGCAAGAGGTTCTAAATCCTACAGCTTGCGACCTGGATTGAAGCCACCTGTTCGCTATGATGCTGCCCATGTCAACGGTCTTTCTGCCGCCACAATTCAAGGCCACCGATACGCGCTGGGCTTTGACCTTGATGCGCGAGCACCCCTTGGCACAATTGATTTCAGTGGATGAGCAGGGTGCGCCTTTTGTCACGCCGCTACCCCTGCACATCGGGCAGGAAGCACCCGATCTGGTGTTGCTGGGTCATTGCTCCAGGGGCAATTCCCACTGGCGCTTGTTACAGGCAAATTCCCAAGCCTGGGTTGTGTTCATGGGACCTCAGGCTTATATGAGCCCATCGGTTTATCCCGACTTGGCGCGGGTGCCGACCTGGTCTTACTTGACGGTGCACTGCAAGGTTGTGGCAAGCTTGATTGACGATGTGGCGGCCAAGGATGCACTCTTGAAGCAATTGATTGGCGATCATGAGCCCGCCTACGCTCAGCAGTGGCGGGGCTTGGGCCAGGACTACCAGCACAAAATGCTTGCCGGCATCGTAGGGTTTGAGCTCAAGGTAATCGAGCTTGAGTGCAAGCTCAAACTCAATCAGCATCGGCCTGAGGCCCATGAGGCCATGCACCGCGCCTATTCGCAGGGTAGTGAGCAAGAGCGCGCGCTGGCTCTGTGGATGCGTAGGCTGGGCCTGGTCAGCCCTGACCACACCGATGGCGCAGAGGCCTGAATCGCTGCAGGAGCCACAGGCGCGTCTGATGGCGGTGGCGCTCAACGAGGCCAAGGCCGCAGCCCAGCGTGGTGAAGTGCCTGTTGGCGCGGTGGTGGTGTACCGCGGGCAGGTCATCGCTGCTGCGGGCAACGCACCCATCGGCACGCACGACCCAACCGCGCATGCCGAAATACTGGCCTTGCGCGCTGCGGCGCAACATCTGGGCAACTACCGGCTTGAGGACTGTGAGATCTACGTGAGCCTGGAGCCTTGTGCGATGTGCGCCAGCGCCATCTTGCAGTCGCGTATCAAACGCTTGGTATTTGCCCTGCCTGAGCCCAAGTCTGGAGCTGCAGGTAGCGTTTTGAATTTGTTTGCTAACCCTAAGCTAAACCACCACACCCACGTCCATTCGGGTTTGCTTGCTGGGCAAAGTCGCCGGTTGATTCAGGATTTCTTCAAGACGCGGCGCCAGCACAAGAGTCAGGCTCGCGCCAGAGCAGCCATCAAACTGCGACCGGATGCCCTGCGCACACCGCAGACGCGGTTTACCGCTTGGCCTAGCGCGCCCATGCTGTCGCACTACTGGAGCGACTTACCCGGATTTGAAGGGTGGCGCGTACACGGCTTGTGCTACCAGCGCGCGGATGCGAGCCAGGGTGATGTTGTATGCCTGCATGGCCCCGAGGAATGGAGCCTGGCTTGGCAGCCTCTGTGTGTGGGCCCTGAGCTCAAGGGCGGTCGTTTTGTGTGTCCTGACCTGCTCGGTTTTGGGCAAAGCGATAAGCCCAAGCGGACAGATGCACACACCTTGCAGTTGCACACACAAGTGCTGAAGTCCCTGATTGACTGCATCGGCTTTGACAAAGTCACCTTGGTCGTGCACCCCGACTCGATGCCGCTGGCTCAGGCTTTGTTAAAAGGAAGTACGAAAATTGAGGCGCTGCAAATTTGGGAGATGCCGGCGTTGCCGCTGCAGGCGCGCCAAGCACCGTTCCCGGACCGTGGCCACCGCGCTGGTGCACTGGCGTTTGAGAAACTGCTTTCAGCGCAGGGAACCTGAATTAAAAATGACCCGCCACTAGGCTTGCATGAAACACATCTACGTTTATTCGCCTTCGGGCGCTGTGAGAGACAAGGCCGCTTTTCGGCGGGGGGTTGCCCAACTCAAAAGCATGGGCTATGGGGTTGAAGTCGATATTGATGCCCTTCGCAGCCATCAGCGGTTTGCGGGTGATGATCAGACTCGGCTGGCAGCCATTCACAGGGCTGCGGCCAGCGGGGCTGACCTGGCTCTCATTAGCCGTGGTGGTTACGGCTACACACGCATCTTGGATGCGATCGATTACAAAAAAGTCGCCCGGGCCATTGGCGCTGGCATGCTGTTTGTGGGCATGAGTGACTTCACGGCGTTTCAGTGCGCCGTATTGGCCAAAACGGGCGCCAGCACCTGGGCGGGCCCTGCGCTGTGCGAGGGCTTTGGTCCGGACACCGCCTCAGCACAGGGCGCCGGCGCTGGTCCCGATGAAATCATGTCGGCCTGTTTTCAGGACTTGCTTGAGCTGCGATCGGAGGGTACGGGCTGGCGTCAGTTACCAGCTTCGGCAGGCGTTGCGCTTGCGGACGTGAAGGTCAACAACGCCCAGCTGTGGGGTGGTAATTTGACGATGTTGACCTCACTGTTGGGTACGCCATTTTTCCCGCAGGTTCGCCGAGGCGTTTTGTTCCTGGAGGATACTGCTGAGCATCCTTACCGCATTGAGCGCATGCTCACACAGCTTTTGCATGCTGGCGTGCTGGCCCAACAAAAAGCAGTTTTGCTGGGGCAGTTCACGGACTACAAACTGTCAGCGCACGACCGGGGGTTTCGCCTCAGCAGCGTGGTGCATTGGCTGCGACAGCAGCTTAAAACCCCCATCCTGACAAATCTGCCCTATGGTCATGTACCGACCAAGGTCTTACTGCCGGTGGGTGCGACTGTCGATCTGGTGGCACAACAACGTGATGTGCTCATGGTTTGGGGCCATGTGTGAGCGCGTTGAGGACCCCGAAGGCCCAATAAAGAGCCGTGAACACGGGCTTTGTGTGCCATAATTTAGCCCCTGCGTTTGAAGCGTTTGTCGGGCGGTTAGCTCAGGGGTAGAGCACAGCATTCACACTGCTGGGGTCGGAGGTTCGAAACCTCCACCGCCCACCAAAGTAGTTAAAAAATGTGCCCGGTATCAGCCGGGCTTTTTTTTGCTCCAGTGCGATAGAACGCTTGGCGGGCAGGCGAAAAAATGCGTAAAGCGCTGCCCGCAACACGGCCTTTGGCGTGCATCGGGACGCGCTGCGCCGATTGCCTAAACTCTGCGGCACCAGGGTTTTATTGAAAATCGCATGACTGCACTTGCCGCTATCCCAACTCACCTCAGACCAGGCGCACGGCTGCGTCACTACAAAGGTGGTTTGTACGATGTGACAGGTGCCTGCCTGATCGAGGCGACGCTGGAGACGGGCATCCTCTACCGCGCCTGCCAGGGTGACAGAGATGTGCTGTGGATGCGTCCCATGTCTGCATTTGACGAGATGGTGAGCACCGAAAACGGGGATGTACGGCGATTTGAGCCTGTTCTGTGGGCCGCTAGTCCATGACTGCACCGATGCTCTACACCTTTCGACGTTGCCCGTACGCCATGCGTGCGCGCATGGCTTTGCTGCAATCTTCGGTACGGTTTCAGGCCTACGAGCTGGTGTTAAGTGACAAGCCCGCTGAGATGCTTTTGAAGTCGCCAAAAGGAACAGTTCCAGTATTGGTGCTCGGTGGTGACCACGTTATTGATGAAAGCTGGCTGATCATGGAATGGGCTTTTGCCAACCATGACGAGGGGCTATGGTGGGCGAGGGCGCAATCACAAGAAAACCTGGGCTTGCTGGCTTTAAATGACGGTGTCTTCAAGGAAAAGCTCGATCGCTATAAGTATGCCAATCGCTACCCTGGGGTGAGCCCCTCAGATGAGCGCGAGCAGGCTTGTGACTTGTTTTTAAGGCCGCTGGAGTTGCGCCTGCAGGATCAAGCTATGTTGGGCGGCGCAGTCCCCTGCGCAACCGATCTGGCGATTTTTCCGTTCGTCAGACAATTTGCCGCTGTGGATTCGGACTGGTTTTCCAAGCAGCAATTGCCTGCAGTGCAAAAGTGGCTGGCGGTCTGGACAGGATCGGAGCTTTTTGCCAGGTGCATGTTGCGGCTGCCGGTGCGAACCTGGCAATGGTTTGACGCCTGAGGCAAGCACGATCTGCACTGGAGAGCGCCACCCGCCCTCGGGTCCAGCACCACACAACAACCAGGCGAAGCTGCTTTGCTGGCCATACCCACCCAACTCTGACGAAACATGGCGCATGAGATTGCGCTTGGGGCCGCCTGATGTGACGGCCTCGCTTGCCATGGTTTACAAAGTCGAAACAGAATAAGGTGCTAAGGGCCAGACTTCATGCGCATCTGAAGCGTTTTCGCTCTGACTGCCAAGACAGCAAGGTGATAATCGTTCGCACAATAAGGGAGGTGTTCAGGATGAGCTTTGAATTTCGATTGTCGGCATGGACACTGGGGCCTGCGCTTCTCAGGTGCTCTGTTTTGTTGGGTGCGCTGCTCGCTACCGTGTCGGCGTGGTCTGCCCAAACCTTGACCATTTCGGTCGTGCCGCAGTTCTCGGCACGACAGATTTTTTCGGACTGGACACCTGTCTTGAAAATAGTCGGTGAGAAAGCGGGGGTCGAGTTCAAGCTGAACTTTTACGATTCAATTCCGCAGTTCGAAAGCGGTTTCATGCGCGGTGAGTCGGATTTGGCGTACATGAACCCTTACCACATGGTGATGGCCAAAAACGCCGTGGGGTACCAGCCGATTATTCGGGATGATGCCAATCGTCTCTCAGGTATCTTGGTGGTTCGAAAAGACTCCTCAATCGAGAATCTCAGTCAACTGGACGGTAAAAAAATTGCGTTCCCCGCGCCCAATGCCTTTGGGGCGTCGCTGTACATGCGAGCACTTTTAGCCCGCGAAGCCAAGATCAACATCACCCCGCTTTACGTCAAGACGCATCCCAACGTTTATCGCCACGTGCTGCTCGGGCAAGCTGAGGCCGGTGGCGGCGTCAACCGAACGCTGAACGACGAGCGGGAAGACGTCCGCTCGCAGTTGCGAATCTTGTACCGTACGCCCGAGGTTTACTCACACCCAATAGCGGTTCACCCTCGGGTTCAGCCAGAGTTAGCTCAGCGATTGCAGGCCGCCTTCCTGGAGGCAGGACGCGATCCTGCAAACGCTGAACTGTTCAAAAACATTCTGATACCCAAACCAGCAAAAAGCACTTACGAGGAGTACGCTGCTCTTGGCGCCTTGAAGCTGGAGAGCTTTGTCGGCAAATCTAACTGAGGCCAGGCAAGGATCGACTGTGCGCCTCTGGCTCTACCTGACGCTGCTGGTTAATGCCGTTGTTCTTGTAGCCTTCACAGGGCTTGGCGCCTACACCGCCCAAGAACGAGCGCGGGTGATGGAGGGCGAATTTCGCTCTGATACCCAGCGCCTGGCCGACAGTCTGGCCAAGTCGATTTCAGGGCTGTTGCTAACCCGATCTTTCGATCTGATTGAAGAGGCGCTGCTTGGGCAAATCGGCTTAGGGGATATGCGCCAACTGATGGTCGCCCGCGCTGACGGCCGCATGATTGCCCACGTGTTTCGAGACGCCAAGGGGCAGGGCCGTAGCGTCTATTTGCAGCAACGCATGCCCTTCGAGCTCCACCAGCGCACCCAGATTCGAGACGATGCATTAACTGTGGTGGTGCCTGTTGTGGCGGGCGTCGGTATCGACAGTGCCGAACAGGGTTGGCTGTTGGTTCAGGTGGATTTAAAGCGAATCAAAGAGGCACGCTCGGCGATCGTGCGCTCAGCGATGTGGGCGACGTTGTTTGCCATGGGGTTTGTGACCCTGATTTTGCTTTGGCTTATCGGTCCAATCAGTAAGAGCCTGCAACGGACCGCCAAATTAGCCAGGCAATTGGAGAGTGGCACGAGAGCGGGCTCGCTAGATCGCAGCCGAATTTCTGAAATTCAGGAAATCAATGCGGCACTGATGCGAACGGGTGAAGCCTTGGGCGCACAGTTCATGGAACTGCAGGCGTCAGAAACGCGCAAAGCGGCCATTCTCGAGTCGTCGCTGGATGCCATGGTCACTATGGACAGTCTTGGCACCATTGTTGACTGGAATAGAGCCGCTGAGGACACTTTGGGGTGGACACGCGACGAGGCTGTTGGCCAGGATCTGGCTGGTCTCATCATCCCGCCAGTGCATCGCCAAAGTCACGTGGCGGGCATGGCGAGATACCTGGCCACCGACGTGGGCCCGGTTTTGGGTAAGCGCATCGAGATCACCGCGATGCGCCGAACTG
>JAURGS010000136.1 GCA_030833685.1 Rhodoferax sp.
GCGCGGTCGAGTTCACTGATTTCAAAACGCGTCACTTCGTAGAACACGCCCTGGGCTAAGGCCTCTTCTTCGTTCAAGCCGACTCGCGCAATCTCAGGCGCCAGAAATACCGCCTGCGGTACCACTCGCATATCGAGCTTGAAACGCCACAGCGTGCCAAACAGTGCATTTACGGTCGCGTACCAAGCTTGATGGGCTGCAGCATGGGTGTGCTGGGTAAGGTCCAGCACGTCGCCCGCTGCGTAGATTGTTGGAACTGAAGTCTGCAAATACTCATTTACCTCCAAATGCCCGCTGGTCTTAAACCCTAAGCTCTCAAGCCCCAGCCCCTTGAGCCGGGGCAGCCGCCCCACGGCGCACAGCAGCAGATCAAACTCCAATGGGTCTTCCCTTCCCTCGCGTTCGATCCAAATCCGGTTAGCAGATTGACCTTTCTCAATGCGCAAGATGTTGGTGCCTAATTGAACCTGCACACCGTCGGCAGTCAGCGCTTCCAACGCTGCAGCGCTAACTTCCCGATCTTCGCGCGGCAACAAGCGCTGGTTGCGTTGAATCAACACCACCGAAGAACCCAATCCCACGAAAGCCTGGGCAAGCTCACACCCGACGGGACCACCCCCGATGATCGCGATCCGCTTGGGCACCTCGGAGAGCTCGGACAGGCGTTGCCAAACCGTCTCGCTGGTCAGATAGTCCACCGCTTCCAAGCCGGCAATCGATGGCACGACAGGCGCGGCGCCGGTAGCTAGCACAATCCGTCGCGTGCTTAAGCGCTGTACCTGTCCGTCCGAGGCTTGAATCTCGACATGCCAAGGGTCAACTATTCGAGCCCTACCCATAAAGACCTCGGCACCCAAATCGGTGTAGCGCTGGACGCTGTCATGGGGTGCAATAGATTGAATCACCGAGAAAACCCGAGCAATCACCTTCGAGAAATTAACCTGCACGGTGCCGGTCGATATCCCAAATGCCTGTGCCCGCTGTACCTGGCGGGCGATTCTGGCGCTCTTGATCAGTGCTTTACTGGGAACACAGCCGTAATTTAGGCAGTCCCCGCCCATCTGATGACTCTCAATCAAGGTAACCCGCGCCTTCACGGCGGCCGCTATGTAGGCGCTCACCAGGCCGGCAGCCCCTGCACCAATCACAATCAGGTTGCGATCAAACTGCCTTGGCTTCAATGCCCGCCATCTGGCCAAAGCCGCGTAATTGCGCCACCTTGCGATCGTCCATTTCATCAACCACGGGAACAAGGCCAGCGCAGAAAACGACAAGATGACGCCCAAAGAGGCGACTTCCGCGGGCGACTCAATCAACGCGATTTGCGTGCCTGCGTTGACGTACAAAACCGTGGCGGGAAACATGCCCAGCTGACTCACCCAAAAATAGGTTGGAATGCGAATGCGCGTCAGGCCCATGAGCAAGTTGAGCGCAAAAAATGGCACAACGGGAATGAGTCGCAGCGTCAACAAATACCAAACACCGTCCTTCTGAATCCCGTCATTGATGCCGTCCAGAAACTGACCGAAGCGTTGCACGACCACATCGCGAAGGAGAAAACGGGCAGTCAGCATGGCCAATGTCGCACCCACAGTCGAGGCCACCGAAACCAGCACGACACCGACACCCAAACCGAACATGGTGCCGGCAAGCAGGGTCAAGATCGTTGCACCTGGTAGTGACACGGCAGCACTCAGGACATAGATCAGAAAATAAATGACTACCGTCTGAGCTGGATGATCTTCAAAGGCGACCGTTAGGCTTTCACGGCTGGATTGAAAGTACGACCAAGTTAGAAAACGTCCCAGATCGAAAAACAGGTAGGCCAGCAGCAGCAACGCAAGCAAGACAATCAAACCTGTTTTTTTATGCTTCATGGGCACTACCTTTTCTTGATAAGCTAAACCACAAAAGCTCACTCTTGCCCCATCTGAGCGGTCAATCTTGGACTCTTTTGTGCACAATCAACGATCGGTCGATTCTGGCATGAGCCGCAACGACAAACTTCGTCAACAATCGGCCTGGTCAACACACTATCCTGTGTATGGCAGTGGAAAGCGGCAGGAGTTCAGTTGAGATAAGCTTGTTGAAAATTCTGAGCACCATAAAACGACACCGTGGATTCGCCGCCTACGAATGGAATCTGTGATGTCATTTAAGTTTCGATGGGCTTACCTGCTGCCACTGTTGCCAGTGCTGTTAGGTCTTGGGCTTTTGGTCATTGATACCAAGCCACAGCAGGCGCTGCGCAACAGCATATTCGACCAATACCAACGATGGCATCCGCGGGAGTACGTTCCAGCCCCAGTTCGGGTCATCGACATTGACGAGGCCAGTCTCGCGCGCCTGGGCCAGTGGCCCTGGCCACGCACAAAAATCGCCGAGATGCTCGACAAACTCGGGCAAGCCGGTGTGGCTGTCGTGGGCTTCGACGTACTTTTCCCCGAGGCGGACCGAACTTCACCGATAGCGGCAGTGAATTTATGGGCGCTGAACGGCAATATGCGTAGCCAGCTGTTGGCACTGCCCGATCACGATGCCGTGTTTGCCAAAAGTTTGCAGCAAACGCCAGCAGTACTCGGATTTGCACTTGAACAAGGTGACGCTAGCCAGGCTGGTGACCCACCGCTTCAAAAAGGTCGCTTTATATACGCCGGGGAAGACCAGTCACGCTGGCTTTCCACGTACAGCCAATCGATTCGATCACTCCCGGCGCTCGAACAAGTCGCCAGCGGCAATGGGGCAGTGACGTTTGTTCCCGACGCAGACGGCGTTGTGAGGCGTGTTCCGCTGGTGCTCCAAGTTGGTAACAAGCCAGTTGGCACGCTTTCAGGAGAATCGCTTCGCGTCGCGCTCGGGGCTCGAAACGTGATCCTCAAGGGTGCCAGCGGCGCCAGTGGCATTGAAGAGGTACGAATCGGCAAACTGGTTATACCCACCAACGCGCGGGGAGAAATGTGGGTTCACTACACGCCACGCGTGCCAGAAAGGACAGTTTCTGCCTGGAAAGTCATGGCTGGTGAAATTCCACAAGAATTGCTTGCTGGTCATATCGCCTTGATCGGAAGTTCGGCACAGGGACTCATGGACCTTCGATTCAATCCCTGGGGACTCTTTCCAGGAGTCGAGGCGCACGCCCAGGCCTTGGAGCAGGCATTAACAGGTCATTTTCTGGTCCGCCCGAGCTGGGCGCGGGGGCTGGAGACCGTGACCATCATGGTTTTGGGTCTTATTCTGGGTGTATTGACACTTCGCATCAAGGCGATAACCGCAGCTGGCGTCTGGTTGTTAACCAGCGTTTCTGTTTTGGGCGCAAGCTGGTGGGCCTACGTCAGTCATGGCATTCTTCTGGATGCGGCTACGCCGGTTATGGTGCTGGCTGCGACTTTCATCGTCAGCAGCCTTTGGCACCACTTTGCCAGCGAGCGCGAACAAGCGTGGATCAAGCAGGCTTTTTCCAGGTACGTGTCACCCAACCGTGTGGCACACCTGGTGAACAACCCGGACGCACTCGCACTGGGCGGCCAGCGAAAAACCTGCAGCTTCATCTTCACCGACCTTGAGAGCTTCACCAGCCTGATGGAAAGCCGCGACCCCAGCGAGGCGGTAGCCTTGCTCAACATGTACCTGGACAAAATGATTGAAATCATTTTTGCGCACGATGGAACGCTTGACAGGATTGTGGGAGACGCGCTGGCGGTGGTTTTCTCGGCACCCGTGACACAGGAAGACCACCGCGCCAAGGCGGTTCGCTGTGCGTTGGCACTCGACGCTTTTGCCGACGAGTATTCAAGCAAACTCATCGCTCAAAACATTCCCTTTGGCAAAACCCGTATTGGCGTCCACAGCGGCGAGGTGATTGTTGGCAATTTTGGGGGTTCAACTATGTTTGATTACCGGGCCCTGGGCGACCCTGTCAATACCTCGGCTCGCCTAGAAGGCGTCAACAAACACCTGGGTACCCGCATTTGCATCTCGGAGGCCATGATTGAAGACAACATGCCAATTGCGCTTCGCCCTGTTGGCAATCTGATGCTGATGGGAAAAAAGAAGGCGCTGCAGGTCTATGAGCCACTGGTTACCGAACGCTACGAACGGGCTGATTTGAACCAGTACATGCAGGCCTACGAAGCCATGGTCAACGAGGACCCACAAGCCAAAGGTTTGTTCGAAAAACTTCTAGCGCAATGGCCAGAGGACCCTCTGGTTCGGCTGCACCTTGACCGCTTAAACAGGGGTCAAAGCGGCGACCTCATTCAAATGGAATCCAAATAGACCGGTTACTGACACCAGTAACCAGCTACAACCATCCGATGGCGAAATAATTGCACATCAAGTGCAGGGTGTTGTCGGTGATGATGAACAACCATGCTGAGATGTACGGCGGCGTCCAATTAGGGTAGCCAGTCGGCGAGCAATCTTTCCATTTCAGTGAGGGCTGGTTAATCCAATTTTTTGCAAATATCAGATACCTGGCCAGGGCCAAGCGATCAATTAGCAAATGGGAACCCCAAATGAAGATCAGCGCATTGACCGATGTGGTCAGCAAAAGAAACGGCAAGGTGTAAACCGTGACATGCACAAGTGCTGGCGCCCAGCGCTTTGTTTTCTCGCGGGCCATCCAATCCGTTTGCGTCACATAGTCGCCCAGCAAGTGCAACAGTAGCTGTTCCAACGTGAGGCCCTTTCAACCACGCGGGGTTGTATACATTCGGGCGATCATAGCAACCGAATGCTGGAATCTCGCACAGCGCCGCTCACATGACACCTTTTGGTGACAAATCGCCACTGAGGTGACCAACGATAACTTAAAACGTCCCTAGAATACGAATGCGAAAGTCGGTCCCAAAGGCTCGGGCGGCGACGGATCTAAGTCTTGCGAAAAGTCAAGGGGTTGACTTAAGCCAGTGGTCAATGGTCTTCAAAAAGAGTATCCTCTACGCATCGCGTCGAAACATTAGGAAGGAACCCCGATGAATCTCTTCAGACACTTAGGAACCATCCTTGTTCTGTGCATTGGACTCGCGGCTTCTGGCTTGGCCCATGCTGACAGCGCCATCGGATACGTCAAGACCTTGTCTGGCGATGCGTGGGTAAAGACAGAAGGCAAAGATGTCAAGGCAGCCCCTGGCACGCCCGTTTACATGGGCAGCGTTCTGGTTACGAGCAAAAATGGCAGCATGGGTGTGACGTTCAAGGACAGCACCCGCATGTCTTTCGGACCGGATACCCAGATGACGGTGGACGAATACCTCTACACACCTAACCAGAATGAGGGAAAACTCAAACTCAGCACCAGCCTGAGCAAAGGTACTCTTAACTACGTTTCGGGCCTCATTGCCAAACTGCAGCCAGATGCGGTGAGCGTCAAAACCCCCGGCGGAACCATTGGAGTGCGTGGCACACAGTTTTTCGTAAAGATTGCGCCAACTGCTGGCACACCGTCTTAAACAGGTCAGCTTGCGTCGGTGTTGACGCCACGCGAGCAGCGGGCCAAACCTCGATGTGAAGTGCCTGTTGGGGTTGACTTTGCGAACCAGCAACAATTTTGAATGCACGCAAAGGAAGATTCATTTGGCGAAAAATAATATGGCATTTGGACTCAGGGAGAAAAGCGTCTCGCTTTGACTGTGATGAAAAAATTAAGTTTGCTGAAGTCTTTACTTGCAGTGGCGCTGGGGTCGTGGGCGGCGGTTGCAGTCGCGCAGAATCTTCCAAAGCCTCTGGTCGCTGCAGCTCAAAAAGCGGTTGAGACCAATCCAGAGGTTCAGGCGCGCTGGCATGCCTTTTTGGCTGCTGCTGAGGAGAAATCTGTCGCGCAAGGCGGGCTTTTGCCGCAGATTGACCTTGGCGCCAACATTGGGCGCGAGAGAAAGGTTGCTGCGCCAAGCGCTGGCGGCAACTTTGGTACCTATAACTTTGCCACCGCCGATCTGAACCTGCGCCAAATGCTTTTTGATGGCGGCCTAACGTCCAGCGAAATCACGCGCTTAGGCCACGCTCAACTGACCCGTTACTACGAGCTGCTCGAGGCATCGGAGCAAGTAGCACTGGCTGCGGTGCAGGCGTATGCAGACGTGGTCGCAGCACGCGAACTGGTTGACACCGCCAAAGAAAACTATGTCATCCACAAACAAACAGCCATGCAGGTGGATGAGCGCTTCCGCGCCGGTGTCGGCAGGGGCGCCGACAGCGAACAGGCCAATGGGCGCCTGGCCTTGGCCGAGTCCAGTCTTTTGACGGAACTCACCAAGCTTAATGATGCGAACGCCCGCTACCTGAATGTTCTGGGGGAACTGCCCGCGTCAAATTTAAGGCCACTTCCTGATCCTTTCAAACTTGGCACGATGCCCAAGTCAATATTGGACGCGTTGATCTTTGGCTTGCCAAACAACCCCGCACTCAATGCCGCAGTTGAAAACGCCCGCGCCAAAGAGGCAGAAGTAAACACCAAGCAAAGCGCCTTCCTGCCCCGCATCGACGCGCGCGCCTATGCCAACCGAGGGAACAATGCAGGCGGCTATCGTGGCAACAGCCTCACTGAGGGCGTTCAGCTGGCGCTGACCTATAACATTTACAAAGGGGGCTCGGATGTGGCCCGAACCCGCCAGGCCAACGCCTTGCGTGACCAATCCCTGGAGCTCAAAGAAAAAGCCTGCCGGGATGCTCGCCAAACGCTGAGCATCGCGTACCACGACGTCAAAACTCTCGATGAACAATTGGCCTACCTGGATCAACATCGTCTTTCCACAGAAAAAGCG
>JAURGS010000137.1 GCA_030833685.1 Rhodoferax sp.
CTCCGGCAAGCACGAGTGATGCGCCTACCAAGTCCCAGCGATCAGGCAACACGCCATCGACTAACCACAGCCACAAGACTGAAACAACGATGTATACCCCACCGTAGGCGGCATACACACGTCCAGCAGGATGTGGATGCAGCGTCAGCAGCCACGCGAACAGGCCCAAACTTGCTGCGGCAACAATCAACCACCATGGAGACGCACTTTTCTTGAGCCATAAGTACGGCAGGTAGCAACCAATAATCTCTGCGAAGGCGGTTAGCGCGTACAGGCCCAATGCTTGGATCGGTGTCATGAATGCGAATGTCGGTGGTGAATGTCCGGAAAATGTGCATGCTCGTGTTTGAGTTTTGCATGCTTGTGATCATGTGTGTGAGGCTCAACGCCATCCCATTCAAAGTCATGGACATGCTGGTGGTGCTCGTCATGTTCATGTTCGTGTTCATGCTGCAGCGTTTCATGCAAATGTTCATGTGCATGGTGCTCGGTCAGATGAAGCCAAACACCAAGGCCCATCAGCGCCGCAGCAACCCAAAACGCCAAAGATGTGGTTTCCGGGAAGACCATCAAGGCCGTAGCCGCTCCTATAAATGGTGCCGTAGAAAAGTAGGCGCCGGTGCGGGCTGTTCCCAGACCCCGCAGGGCCAGTACAAACAGAACAAGACTGATGCCGTAGCCCAAAAGACCGACCGCCATCGTGGCCAACAGAGTGGCAAATCCGGGCAGCACGGCACCCATACCTATCGCAATCAACGTATTGACTGCGCCTGCCATGACGCCCTTGGTAGCAGCAATGAACAGGGCATCCGATGCTGACACCTTGCGGGTTAGGTTGTTGTCAATAGCCCAGAACAGGCATGCTAAACCCACCAAGGCGGGGCCCGTGATGCTGGATTGGACAGCGGATGCAGTCGGCCAGCTCAACGCAACACCACCGGCCACGATCGCTAGCATTCCCAATATGATGCGCTTATCAGCGTTTTCCTTGAAAACAACCCAGGCAATTACAGCAGTCAGAACCGCTTCGAGGTTCAGCAACAGCGATGCAGTGGAACCGCTTGTTGATAGCAATCCAAACATCAGCGCCACAGGGCCTAGCATCCCACCAAAAAAGATCGCCCCCAGCAGCCAGGGCCACTCACCTTTGGGCAGGCCCGACGGCCTTACGCCGCGATCACGAATCACGCGTGCCAGACTTAGGCCAAGCCCGCTTCCCAAATAAAGCAACCCCGCCAAAAGAACTGGTGGTGTATCACCCGTCAATAGCTTAGCAAACGGGGTGCTAGCGCCAAACAGTGCTGCAGCACAAAGCGCGTAAAGGACGGCTCTATTCATACCGAGTTTGTCTGATACACAGCGGAAGGATTCAATCGGATTGGTTCAGTGGACGTGGCCATGGTAGTCTTACTTGGCACTATCTTCGCCCTGTTCCCCGCGCGCCAGCTGCAGCACGGTCCAGCCACCGTGCAAGGCGAGCGCCGCCATCAGGCTGGCCACCGCAAGATCAGGCCAGGCCGATCCAGTGCCGAACACGCCCAAGGCGGCGATGAACACGGCAAGGTTGCCGATGGCGTCGTTGCGAGAGCATAGCCACACGCTTCGCATGTTGGCATCGCCTTCTCGGAAGGCATAGAGCATCCATGCCACGGCCACGTTGGCCACCAGCGCCACGAGGGCTATTGAACCCATAGTGGTGGCCTGGGGCACGCCGCCATTCCACACCGACCACAGTGCTGCGCCCAGCACATACAGGCCAAAACCCATCATGCTCAAGGCTTTGAGCATGGCGGCGCGCGCTCGCCATGCCAGCGCCGAAGCCAGCACCGCGAGCGATACCGCGTAGTTCATCGCGTCGCCCGCAAAATCGACCGCGTCCGCCAGCAAAGAAAGTGACCCAGACTGAACGCCAGCCACGATCTCGACCAGGAACATCGCGGCATTGACCACGAGGGCGATCCAGAGGATCTTGCGGTAACGGACCAGGTTGACAATGGCATCAAGTTTGGGTGCGACGTGGTCACAGCAGTGGGTTGACATGGGTTTTCCTTTCAATACTTGCATTAGAAACCTTGGAGCCGCTACAGTGTCAAATACTTATTTAAAGCAGGATCATGTAATGCAGATAAAGGAACTTGCCCTCGCCACCGGCGTGGATGTCGAAACCATCCGTTACTACGAAAAACAGGGCCTGATGCCCGCGCCGGCTCGGCGCGACAACGGGTACCGCGACTACGCGGTGGCTCACCTTGAGCGCCTGTCATTCATCCGCCACTGCCGGGCTCTGGACATGCCGCTGGGCGATGTGAACCGGCTACTTGGATTCGTTGATAAACCGGACAGAAACTGCGGAGATGTCGATCTTCTGGTGGACGACCAACTGGCCCGTGTGCGCGCCCGCCTAAAGAGCATGAGGGCACTGGAGAAGCAGCTGCTTCGGCTGCGGGCGCGATGCCTCGGTACCCACGAGGGGGCGCACTGCGGCATTCTTGAAGAGCTAGTGTCCGCCGCTCACGGGGAGTCTTGCGCATGCCATCCAGGTTAATGCTGGGACGCCCAGAAACTCAAATGAGCAAAATGGCAGTCAATTAGTTCGATTTAGCTGATTGGCTTCATAACGGTAATCAGTTCAATGCAGCCCATTAACATCTTTCAGCCTACGTCAGCTTCTGGCCGGTAGCAGGTACCCTCCGCCGTAAACCGCTGTCTGCTAATGCTGCCTTTGAGTCAGTAGCCATCACTATCCTTTTACAGTCTCAGCCTGACCAAATCCGTAATCGCTGCTCCTCCCAAAGCGCAGGCGGATCCACCGCAAGATCAAACAGCGTCAGGTGATCTGGCAGCGCATCCTCCAAAATCGCCTCGACGATGTCCGGTGCCAGCGTAGTCAAATTCACCATCCGGCTGACGTAGCTGTTGTCGACTCCCTCCAGCGCTACAATTTCAGTCAGGTTTTTCAACTTGCCGTACTCCAGCATTGCCAACCACCGGTGGCCCCTGGCCAGCGCCAGTTCCAGCGGTGTGGCCGCCACGTCCCACGGCCGCAGCAGTTTCCCCGGTCGCCTTGATTGCTCATTGGGCAGTCTCATTTGTTTGCGCCCGCTGCGGCGGTTGTTATGAATCGGTACAGCGCGATCCGGCCCTCTCTTGTTCACGCAAAAGGCGTTATTCAGGGCCGACTAAGTAGTTCAGTCGCTTGCCTCATCCTTGCTTGAAGCCCTGGAAAAACAAGCCTGAATCGAGTCCACTCCTGGTCTGAAGTAACCGAGATCGCCCCGCCATGGGCCTCGACGATGGCTTTGGTAATCGACAGCCCCAAGCCTGCCCCGTCAGAAGCTGGGTGCCTGCGTGCTGAGTCTGCGCGATAGAAGCGCTCGAAGACTCTCTGCTGGACATCCAATGGAATCTCCTTGCCCGTGTTTTTGACAGTGACTTCAATTCCACGCGACGAACTTTCGATTCTGACGCCCACGACACCGCCGACTGGTGCATGCCTGAGCGCATTGGATAGGAGGTTGCTCAAGGCACGTCTGAACATCAAACGATCGCCATAGATTCGCCCATCACCTTCCACGCTCATCAAGATGCGTTTTTCGTCCGCAACGGCTTCATAAAATTCAACGAGTTCGCGAGCTCCTTGTGCTGCCGAGAAGGACTCCTTATGGGGCAGGTCTACCCCCCGCTCTGTCTTGGCGAGGAATAGCATGTCTGATACCACCCGAGCCAAACGCTGCAATTCCTCTGCGTTGGACGCCAGCGTATCTTGGTATGTCTTAAGGTCGCGTTGGGTGGACAGCGTCACCTGTGTTTGGGTGAGGAGATTGCTGATGGGTGTGCGAAGTTCATGTGCCAAATCCGCCGCAAAATCAGCAAGCTGTTTGAAGTCGTTCTGCAGGCGACCCAACATCTCATTGAGTTCCCTTGCCAAATCTGCCATTTCAATCGGGACGGCATCCTCGGGCATGCGCTCTTGCAACTGTTGGCCTGTCACTGCAGCGGCGCGACGTTTCATTGCGCGCAGCGGAGACATGCCTTGATGAGCCGCGAACCAAGCCAAGAATCCGCTTAGAAGAATGGCCAGCACAGCATAGATCGCAATGCTGCGCCGGAGCTCCCTCATGAATTCTTGGTGGTGCTGCGTATCGACGGCGAGTGATATTTGGAGCGGCCCGGCCATTCCCTGAACCATGCCAGCAGTAAAGCTCATCTCATGGAACTCGCGACCGCCACTCCTCCAAGACTGAAGCCCGTGGCCGTCGTCATTCGTGATGAATGATGCTTGCGTAGTCGGGCCGCTGTATCCGTTGGTCTGGTACAACTTTTCACCCTGCGGTCCTTTGACCAGAGCGTAAAGGCTGTGGTGATGGCTCAATGCTTCGTTCAGGCGACTGCGAGCTTCTTCATGGGATCGAGAACTGGCCAGAATGCCCTCGATCAGGTGCTTTTTATCATCCAAGGCGGCGCTATCGAGGTCGACGAAGTGCCTATCAGCCTCTACCATGAAAAGAAGCGCCAAGCCCAGGATGACCGAACTGGCCAGCGCTATAAAAAAGATGGTGAGGCGGGATGTCAGTGACAGCCTGCGAAACATCTAGCGACCCTCCGGCGCTTCGAGCACGTAGCCCATGCCGCGTACAGTTTGGATCAGCTTGAACTGGTGATCATCATCGATCTTGACGCGCAGACGCCTCATGGCCACCTCGATGACGTTAGTGTCGCTGTCGAAGTTCATGTCCCAAACCTGAGAGGCGATCAGCGACCTGGGCAGGACTTCTCCCTGCCTACGCATCAGCAGTTCCAGCAATCCAAACTCCTTGGCGGTAAGATTAAGGCGCTTGCCGTCTCGGGTGACGCGGCGGCGTAGCAGATCAAGTTGGAGGTCTGCCACCTGCAAGGTCGTGGATTCGGTGCCACTACGACCGCGGCGCACAATGGTGCGAACTCGGGCCAAGAGCTCGGCAAAGGAAAACGGCTTGACGAGGTAATCGTCGGCGCCTAATTCAAGCCCCTTCACGCGATCTTCCACCTGATCGCGGGCGGTGAGAAACATGGCTGGCACTTGTAGGCCTTCATGACGTATCGCCTGCAGGACCTCCCAACCGCTCATGCCCGGCATCATCACATCCAGGATCGCGAGATCGTAGTTACCGCCAAGAGCTAGGTGAAGGCCGTCGGGCCCATTTCTGGCCAAGTCCACAACGAAACCGGCCTCGATCAGTCCCTGGCGCAGATATGCCCCGGTCTTAGGCTCATCTTCCACAATCAAAATTTTCATTGGCAACTGACCCTCTTTGGCAGACCTGAGTATGACGACTTCCATTTATTGCGATGGCGAGATGACAAATATGTAATCTTTTCGACATCGTGCTGACGACTTGGTATTTTAATAATTCCCCCTGTCTATGTTACCGATCACATTGAGGAAACCATGCTCGTCAGACGTTCACTATTATTCGCACAGACATGTCTCGCCCTGAGTTGTGCCATGTTAGCTGGTGTAGCCGCGGCCCAAGCCAACAAAGAGCCCGTGAAAAATCTTTCGGTGGTGGAAGTTGAGTACAAGTCTGCACTTAGTGACTTCCGCCCCTACAACGACCAGGCCATTCAGTCCTGGGTCAAAGCCAACGACTTGGTAGGTCGTATTGGAGGCTGGCGCAGCTATGCCAAGGAGGTCGCGACAGGTGAGGCCCTAAAGGATGCCTCTGAAGTGCCTGATACGCAATCTAGTCATCATGGGGGAGTCAAGCCATGAAGCGCATCCCAAGCACCTCGCTAGGGAAACTGGCGCTATCCGCGATCGCCTTGGCCACGCTTGCCGGTTGCGCCACTGTTAGCCTCGAACAAAACGTTGCCCGGGTGAACGAGGAGGCCAAGAGTTTTGCCGAAGGGCAGATTTCTCTCGCGCGGACTGCCGATGAGCGCGAACAGCGTGCGCAGGCGGCCCAGAAGCTGCTTCAAACCATTCTGGGTCAGCGCGAGGCGGTCCAGCTGGCGCTCGTCAACAGCCCGTCGCTCCAGGCGCTGCTGGCTCAAGGTTGGGCGGAGTCCGCAGATGCGGCACAGGTGGGCAGAATTGCAAACCCGTTCTTCTCCCTGGAGCGCATGGTGGCCGGTGATGAGTTGGAGTTGAGCCGTGCGCTTTCCTTCGGCCTGCTCGATATCCTGACACTGCCTAGTCGCCAGGGAATCGCCAACCGTCGCATCGAAGCGGCCCATCTGCGACTGTCGAGTGATGTGGTCGACCAGGTCACCCGCGTGCGCCAGGCATGGGTCCGCGCCGTGGCTGCGCAACAGACGCTTCAGTATGCCAAGCAGGTGTATGAAAGCGCTGCAGCGAGTGCCGAACTGGCTCGCAGGATGCAGGCCATAGGCAACTTCAATCGCCTCACACGGGCTCGTGAGCAGGCCTTCTATGCGGACGCAGGGACCCGATTGGCAACAGCAACTCACCAAGTAACTGCTGCCCGCGAAGAGTTCGTACGCGTACTCGGTCTGGATGCCCAACAGGCCCAGATGCTCAAACTGCCGGACCGCTTGCCTGAACTACCCAAACAGGCGCTCGATCCGCAGGGCGTTGCGACGTTTGCTACGCGTAACCGCCTCGACATCCGTCTTGCCCAAAGCACACTGGATGCTTCCGCCAGAGCCCAGGGTTTGAACATGGTCACCAGCATCACCGACATTGAACTGAGGGCCATGCGCAACACCAGCACGAACAGCGTGGCGGGTGAGCGCAGCGTAGCGCGAGGGTATGAAATC
>JAURGS010000138.1 GCA_030833685.1 Rhodoferax sp.
GTCAAAGGAATCGCCCAGCAGTACACCAGTGGTTTGGTGACCGCGGGTGAGCGTTACAACAAGGTGGTGGACATCTGGGGTAAAGCCGGCGACGAAGTCTCCAAGGTGATGATGGGTCAGCTCTCCAAAGAGACCGTGACCGACCGCCATGGCAAGCAAGTGCCACAAGAGTCGTTTAATTCCATCTACATGATGGCCGACTCCGGTGCGCGTGGTTCGGCAGCGCAGATTCGCCAGGTGGCGGGCATGCGTGGACTGATGGCCAAGCCAGACGGCTCGATCATCGAGACACCCATCACGGCCAACTTCCGCGAAGGCTTGAACGTGTTGGAGTACTTCATCTCCACGCACGGTGCCCGAAAAGGCCTGGCCGACACGGCGTTAAAGACAGCGAACTCGGGTTACCTGACGCGACGCCTGGTGGATGTGACCCAGGATCTGGTCGTCACCGAGCACGACTGCGGCACCCAAGGTGGCTACCTGATGCGCGCCATTGTTGAAGGCGGCGAGGTGATCGAGTCGCTGCGTGACCGTGTCTTGGGGCGCTCGACCGCTGAAGACATTGTTCGCCCAGAAGACCAGTCGGTCTTGGCTGAAGCGGGCTCGATGCTTGATGAAGACGTGATCGATGAGCTGGAGGCCGCTGGAATTGACGAGGTCAAGGTGCGCACAGCGCTCACCTGCGAGACGCGCTTTGGTATTTGCGCCAAGTGCTACGGACGTGACTTGGGCCGCGGCGGTCTGGTCAATGGTGGCGAGGCTGTCGGTGTGATTGCTGCGCAGTCGATCGGCGAGCCAGGCACCCAACTGACCATGCGTACTTTCCACATTGGTGGTGCGGCCTCGCGCGCTGCAGTGGCTTCAACGGTGGAAGCCAAGTCCAATGGTGTCGTTGGCTTTAATGCCACGATGCGTTACGTGACCAACTCCAAGGGCGAATTGGTGGTGATTGCCCGCTCTGGTGAGATCATTGTTCATGACGAACATGGTCGTGAGCGTGAGCGCCACAAGGTGCCTTATGGCGCGGTGCTCACGGTCAAAGCTGACCAAGCGATCAAGGCCGGTACTTTTCTGGCCAACTGGGATCCGCTGACTCGTCCAATCATCACCGAGTACGCCGGCCGTGCGCGTTTCGAGCATGTGGAAGAGGGCTTGACGGTTGCCAAACAGGTCGACGACGTGACCGGCTTGTCCACCTTGGTGGTCATTGACCCCAAGCGTCGCGGCTCTGCCAAGGTGGTGCGCCCGCAGGTCAAACTCATTGACGCTGGCGGCCATGAGGTCAAGATTCCGGGAACCGATCACTCGGTGACCATCAGCTTCCCGGTTGGCGCACTGATTCAGGTGCGCGATGGGCAGGATGTGGGCCCTGGCGAGGTGCTGGCGCGTATCCCTGTTGAAGGGCAAAAGACGCGCGACATTACCGGCGGTCTGCCGCGTGTGGCCGAACTGTTCGAAGCGCGCTCGCCCAAAGACAAAGGGGTGCTGGCTGAAATGACGGGCACGGTGTCCTTCGGCAAGGAAACCAAGGGCAAGATCCGCTTGCAGATCACAGACCCGGAAGGCAATGTCTGGGATGAGCTCATCCCCAAAGAGAAGAGCATCCTGGTGCACGAGGGCCAGGTGGTCAACAAAGGTGAAACTGTGGTTGACGGTCCAGCCGACCCACAAGACATTCTGCGACTGTTGGGCGCCGAAGAGCTGGCACGCTACATCGTTGATGAGGTGCAGGACGTTTACCGCTTGCAAGGTGTGAAGATCAACGACAAGCACATCGAGGTGATCGTGCGTCAGATGCTGCGTCGTGTGGTCGTGGAGAACCCAGGTGACTCCAGCTACATTTCCGGTGAGCAGGTCGAGCGCTCTGAGATGCTGAACACCAATGATGCGCTGCGTGCTGAAGACAAAGTGCCGGCAACTTTCACCAATTTGCTCTTGGGTATCACCAAGGCGTCGTTGTCCACCGACAGCTTTATCAGCGCCGCGTCTTTCCAAGAGACCACGCGTGTGCTGACCGAGGCTGCCATTATGGGCAAGCGCGACAGCCTGCGTGGCCTGAAAGAGAACGTGATCGTGGGTCGCTTGATTCCCGCGGGCACGGGCCTGGCCTACCACGAGGCTCGCAAAGTCCGCGAAAACATGGACGAAGAGGAGCGTCGTGCCATTGCCGAGGCGGAAGCCGCTGAGCTGGCCGGTGAGGTCACGGAAGAAGTCGGTGAGGAGCCCGCCAGCGAGTAAGCGTAGGCGAATCTAAACTGCAACGCCTCAGCGCCTTGATTGGCCTGAGGCGTTTTTTTATTTCATTCATGAGCACTGCGCAGACCACAGCACCACTTTGGCAACAGCTGCAAGCCAGCGCGCGCGTCTTGGCCCAAATTCGCCAGGGTCAGTCAGCAACGCCGGTCTTGGCAGCGATTGCCGCTGAGCAGCGCGCCGGGGTTCAGGCCTTGAGTTTTGCGGTTTTGCGCGACTTGGGCCGCGCCCAGGCCTTGAGAAAAGCTCTGGCACCCAAAAAGCCCAGTGAGGCGGTTGATGCTTTGTTGTGCACTGCTTTGGCCTTGTTATGCCCCAGCTCTGCTGCGGCGTATGAGGCCCACACCTTGGTCAATCAGGCGGTCGAGGCTGCAAAAAATGATCGCTCGACGCGGGCGCAGGCACCCTTTATCAATGCATGTCTGAGACGTTTTTTGCGCGAGCGCGAGAGCTTGATGGCACACACCGATACCGATCCACAAGCCCTCTGGAACCACCCGCCATGGTGGATTAGCCGGCTCAAGCAAGACTGGCCTTCGCAATGGCAGCGCGTCTTGACGGCGGCCCAGTCCCCAGGGCCACTCACATTGCGGGTGAATCGGCGAAAGACAACGCAAAAGGCCTATCTCGCTTTGCTTGGCGAGCTTGGCTTGCAGGCCAGTGCCGTGGGCTCCTCTGGCGTGCGCCTAGACAAGCCTGTGCCGGTCATGCAGTTGCCGCACTTTGCCCAGGGTTGGGTGTCGGTGCAAGACGCAGCGGCGCAGCTGGCAGCGCCCCTCTTGATTTCGGCCCTGGCCAAGCCGCAAGGCGCCCGGGTTCTGGATGCTTGCGCAGCACCTGGTGGGAAAACCGCGCACCTCCTGGAGTTGGCTGATCTGGACCTGCTTGCGCTGGATGTGGATGCCACTCGTTGTGAGCGTATTCACGACACATTCAAGCGCCTTGGCTTGAACGCGCAGGTTCTTGCAGCGGATGCCGAACAAGTCGGGCTCTGGTGGGATGGCCGTTTGTTTGATGCGATTTTGCTTGATGCACCCTGCTCGGCCTCGGGCATTGTGCGCCGCCACCCGGATATTCGTTGGCTTCGCCGGGCCAGTGACATTGATGCCCTGGCCGCCTTGCAGCAGCGCTTAATGCAAGCGCTGTGGCCCTTGCTTAGCCCGGGCGGAGTCATGCTGTATTGCACCTGCTCGGTGTTCAAGGCCGAGGGTGAGAATCAGCTCAAAACGTTTCTTGTGAACAACACGGATGCGACCTTATTGCCCTCACCAGGCCATTTGTTGCCGGCTCACGCGGAGCCAGTCGTTTCCCTCGGGGACAATGCTCATCGTGACCAAGACGGTTTTTACTATGCATTGCTGCGAAAAGCCGTGCAATAAGGCATGGCTTGGCTTGATGCTGGCGCTTTGGCTGAGCGTCAGTGCCTTGGTCCGGGCCGATGAGTTGCCCAGCCCTCCACCAAGCTTGCAGCTTGAGCGCAGCGCAGATGCGGTGTTGCTGTCGACCCAGTTCGACTTGAAATTACCAGCCGTCGTCGAGGATGCACTTAACAAAGGGATCCCGATTTACTTCGCCATGAGCGCCAAACTGGTGCGCGAGCGCTGGTACTGGACCAATCAAACGGTATCAACCACACGCCGGCAAATCCGCTTGGCCTACCACCCGCTGACACGTCGCTGGCGCACCAGCGTTCTCGCGGATGAACAGCCTGAGGGACAGGGGCTGAGCTTCGAGCAAAACCATGACAGCCTGCAAGCGGCCATGGCGTCGATACGCCGTGTCTCAGGCTGGCCGGTGGCAGAAGGGATTGCTTTGATGGCCGATCAGCGCTATCGCGTTGACTTTCGATTTGAGCTTGACGTGACGCGGCTGCCCAGGCCTTTGCAGATTGGGACGCTGGGTCAGTCTGATTGGAGGGTCACCGTCGACATCGCGCAAGCTTTACCCGGTGGTGGTTCGCCATGAGTACAGTGGAGCGACCTGAAGAAGCCGTCTCGCGCAAGCAGTCCCAAACCACGCGCTGGCTCATTGGCTTGAGTCTGTCGGCGATGGTGGGATTTGGCCTGGTGCTGATGTTTTTGCTGACCCAGGCCACCAACAATCGGGAGAGTTACGAGCAGCATTACGCCTGGCTATTTGTGGTGAACGTGTCGGTGGCTGCGGTTTTGTTATTGGTGACTTTTTGGATTGGCTTGCGACTTTGGCAGCGCTTGCGTCGGGGAAGGTTTGGCAGTCGATTACTGGTGAAGCTGGCTGCGGTCTTCGCGGTCGCAGGTTTCTTGCCGGGGGTGTTGATTTATGGCGTGTCGTACCAGTTTGTTTCGCGCTCAATTGAAAGTTGGTTCGATGTCAGGGTTGAGGGTGCGTTGGGGGCTGGCTTAAACCTGGGGCGTTCAACGCTGGAGGCCTTGTCTGCGGAGCTCGGTGGCAAGGCGCGCGCCGCTGCCGAGCAGTTAACCGACCTGACCGATGCGGCGGCGGCCTTGCCCATGGAGCGTGCCCGCAATGCGGTTGGTGTGGACACCCTGATGCTCTGGAGCGAGTCGGGGCGACTGGTGGCCTCGGTCGGCTTAGCGAGTTACCAGCTCACGCCTGAGAAGCCAGATGCGCAATATTTTCGAAGTGCTCGCAGTCAGCGGGTGGTGACATGGGTTGAAGGCCTGGATGAGGGCATTCAAGCTCGACAAAATGTATCCAAAGTCAAGGCCCTGGTGTTATTGAACAGCAGCAGTTTCACCGTTTTGGGCGAACCCCGTTACCTGCTTTTGGTCAAGGCCTTGCCCAGCCAGCTGGTGGCAGATGCGATGGCGGTGACGCAGGCCAACCGCGAGTACCAGGAGCGTGCCTTGGCGCGTGATGGGCTCAAGCGCATGTACATCGGCACATTGACGCTCAGCTTGTTTTTAGCAGTGTTTGGCGGGGTGCTGCTGGCCGTCATTTTGGGCAACCAGATTGCACGCCCCTTGCTACTGTTGGCCGACGGTGTGCGACAGGTGGCCGCGGGAGACCTCTCGCCCAAGCCAGTCCTGCGCGGCAAGGACGAGCTTGATGGATTGACCCGGGCCTTCGCCGACATGACCGATCAACTTGCCGATGCACGACATGCGCTAGACGACAGCATGTCGCAGGTCAATGCGGCACGCGCCAACCTGCAGACGATTTTGGATAACCTGACGACAGGCGTCATTGTCTTGGAGGCTGATGGGCAAATTGTGAACAGCAACCCTGGTGCGACCCGAATTTTGAGACTACCCATGGCCGCCCTACAAGGGCAATATTTGTCAGCAGTGCCAGGATTGAAGGATTTCGCAGAAGGTGTGGCGCAACAGTTTGCAGCCATGTTGGATGCGGGCTCTGAGCACGGCGTTGATTACTGGCAGCAGTCTTTCGTGTTGGGTCAATCCGTGCAGACGCAAGACGACGCTGCGCATAGCGCCATTACCTTGGTTGCACGTGGTGCGCGCCTGCCTGGTTCGCAGTGCCTTTTGGTGTTTGACGATATCTCGGAAATCGTTTCGGCCCAGCGCGCTCAGGCCTGGGGCGAGGTGGCACGGCGCTTGGCGCACGAAATCAAAAATCCGCTGACGCCAATACAGCTCTCTGCAGAGCGCTTGGCGCGCAAGCTCGATGGCAAGCTTGAGCAGTCTGACCAGACGGTTTTGGACAAGTCGGTACGGGTTATCGTTGACCAGGTCGAGGCCATGAAGCGTTTGGTCAATGAGTTTCGTGATTACGCGCGTTTGCCCACTGCCGATTTGAAGCCACTTGACCTCAACGCCCTGATCGTTGAACTGGTACAACTGTATGCGAGCGACAGCGCAGTCGTTCCAGTGACCGTAGAGCTAGATGCACAGTGCCCGCCGATTTTGGGGGACGCTCAACAGTTGCGTCAGGTGCTGCACAATCTTTTGCAAAACGCCCAGGATGCCACGCTCGCCCAGGCTCGCGGCGCAGCAGACAAGATTGATTGCGCACCTGCAGCAGCGACGGCGCTCCAGCCCGTGGTGTTGCGAACCCAATGGCGCAGCGCCTCTAAGCGGGTTCGCATGACGGTGCTTGATTCAGGCGGCGGCTTCCCTGCAGATATTCTCAAGCGCGCGTTTGAGCCTTATGTCACCACCAAAGAAAAGGGAACCGGTCTGGGCTTGGCTGTGGTTAAAAAAATTGCTGATGAGCATGCCGCGCGCATCGAAATCGTCAACCGTGTTCAGGACGACGAAGTGCTGGGCGCGCAAGTGTCGCTATCATTCGCCACCGAAGCCTCAACGCAGTGATCTGAGGCCGCAACCCCATTACCCTAGCTGCAGACTGGACCATAATCGCGCATGGCAAATATTCTGGTCGTCGATGATGAGCTTGGCATTCGTGACTTGCTGAGTGAAATTCTCAATGACGAAGGGCACACTGTTGAGTTGGCGGAAAACGCGGCGCAGGCGCGCGCAGCCCGCTTGCGCGGCCAGCCCGACTTGGTTTTGCTGGATATTTGGATGCCT
>JAURGS010000139.1 GCA_030833685.1 Rhodoferax sp.
AATAGCTCGTTTTCCGGCCAAGGCCTTAACGGCTGGCCTGATACAGGTCCATGGCCATCTGGTTATGGGCTTGAACCAAGCGCTCAGCGTCTAGCGTGCAGAGTTGGCCCTTGCGTACCACGACCTTGCCGTTGACGATGGTGTAGGCCGCTTGTGGGCTGGCGCACAGCAACAAGGCGGCTACAGGGTCATGCACAGCGGCGCCGGCAAATCCGACGCTGTTGAGGTTAAACAGCGCCATGTCGGCGCACATGCCAACAGCCAGGTGTCCGATATCGGTGCGGCCCAGGGCCTTGGCTCCACCGCGGGTGGCCAGCCCCAGCGCCTGGCGCGCAGACATTTGCGCCGATCCGATGTCGCAGCCAAATCGCAAGTTCACACCCCCCTGGCCATCGCTGACCTCGGTCGGTGCTGACAGCGCGCCCTTGACCCGAGCCAATAGCATGGCTTGACGCGCCTCGCCGACCAGGTTGGCGCCGTCGTTGCTGGCACTCCCATCCACGCCCAGGCCCACGTTCACGCCTGCATCGAGCATGCGTCGAATCGGCGCGATGCCGCTGGCCAGCCGCATATTGCTGCAAGGGCAGTGCGCCACGCTCGTGCCACTGGCGGCAAAGCGTTCGATGCCATCGGTATCCAGCTGCACGCAGTGCGCGTGCCACACATCTTCGCCCAGCCAACCCAGGTCTTGGGCATACTGGGTCGGTGTGCAGTTGAATTTTTCTCTTGTGTAGGCCAGGTCATGGTCGTTTTCGGCCAAGTGCGTATGTAAGCGCACGCCCAGGCTACGCGCGAGCTTGGCGGACTCGCGCATCAGGTCCTGGCTAACGCTAAAGGGAGAGCAGGGCGCCAAACTGACTTGCACCATGGCGCCAAAACTGGCATCGTGCCAGCGCTCAATTTGCCGCTGACAGTCCTTCAGAATATGGCTTTCGTTCTCAACCAGCCTGTCGGGCGGCAGGCCCCCTTGGCTTTGTCCAACGCTCATGCTGCCACGCGTGGCTGTGAAGCGCATGCCGATGGTGTGCGCAGCCTCGATGGTGTCGCCCAGCTGCACGCCATTGGGGTACAAATAAAGGTGATCGCTGCTGGTCGTGCAGCCGCTGAGCAGAAGTTCTGCCATGGCCAACTGCGCACTGACTCGGATCATGTCAGGCGTCAAACGCGTCCAGATGGGGTAGAGCCCACGCAGCCAAGAGAACAGTTCGGCATCCTGCACCTCGGGTATGGCGCGGGTCAGGCTTTGGAACATGTGATGGTGGGTATTGACCAGCCCCGGCGTGACCAGATGGTCACGCGCGTCGATCACCTCGTCGGCACTGGCTGGCATGCTCGCAGCATCGCCAATGGCGCTTATGCGACCGTTATCGATCAGGATAGACGCGTTACGCAGTTCGTGGGCCTGGGCAGGGTCTGCGCTGTCCATGGTGGCAATACAGCGCGCGTTTCGAATCAATAAGGTGGGCATGACAGGCTCTGATGGGGGTAATCAGCATTTTCTGTCAATATTTTGATGTGACTCAATGCCTGCGCGTCGGTCAGGCTGCACAGTATGGGCCATGATCGATATCGCAGATCTGAAAGTCAGCACCAAACCACGCCGCGTCGATGCCGGTGCCCAGGTGATGCGCCGCGCTGAGCGCTTGCCAGTTTTATCGTTTGTTGAAACCGGACGCTTGGCCCTGGGCATTGCGCAAGATGGTCATTTGATTAACCAGGTTGGCGTTTTGGAGGGGCCCTGCTGGCTTGACCTGAGCGCAGCGGTGCTGCAACAGGCCTCCGCCATGGACGCGGTGGCGGCCACTAAACTCACGCTCATCGATGTCGCCTTGGAAGATGTGCGCGAAATGCTCAGGCAGATGGAGCCGACGGCGCGCCGTTTGTTGGTCGATATGGCTTTGGCGCACCGGCGCCAGACGGATTACGCCTTGAGCAGGCTGGGCAAGGACGCGGAGTCGCGATGTGCGGAGTGGTTGTTGAGCCATGCAGTGCGCCGGCGCGAGGGCGTATTAGCCATTGAACTTGTCGAGCGCAAACGAAGCATTGCTGCGCACCTGGGCATCACGCCTGAGACTTTTTCTCGCGTGCTGCGGCATCTGCGCGACCAGAGCCTCATCAGCGGCTCGGGTCGCCTGCTGCACGTGACTAACGCCAAAGCATTGCGGGCGGTCGCCCGGTTCTGATGCCTATCGTCTGGCCAGGCAGCTGGATGGACAGCACAATTTCTTAAAGCATGGGGTAGTGGCTGGTCTGCGACCAGTTGTTTTTAGGCACAATGGTGCGTCGGCCAGTAGCCCTGTGAGTGACGATTGTGCTGGTCGGTCACGGCAGATGCCACGATTGAGCCTGACGGTATGACCCGACCATGATTGACGCACCACTAAAACCTCGTTTGCAGCTCAAGGGGATTACCAAGCAGTACCCTGGGGTTCTGGCCAATGACGGTGTGAACTTGCAAGTCATGCCTGGCGAAATCCACGCGCTGCTGGGTGAAAACGGTGCGGGCAAGTCCACCCTGATGAAGATTTTGTACGGTGCCACCCAGGCGGACGCCGGAGAAATCTGGTTCAACGGCGAGCAGGTTCATATTCCCAACCCCCAGGCAGCGCGTACGCTGGGCTTGGCCATGGTGTTTCAGCATTTCAGCTTGTTCGACACCGTCAGCGTTGCCGAAAACGTGTGGCTTGGCCTTGGTGGTGGTCTGTCTCTGAAAGAGGTCAGCCAGCGCATCGAGTCCAAGGCCAAAGACTATGGGCTGGAGATTGACCCAAGGCGCCCGGTGCACACTTTGAGCGTAGGCGAGATGCAGCGCGTAGAGATCATTCGGGCCTTGCTCAGTGAGCCTCAACTGTTGATCTTGGATGAGCCGACCTCGGTGCTGACGCCGCAGGCGGTCGATAAGCTTTTTGTGGTGCTTCGTGTGTTGGCCGCTCAGGGTTGCAGCATCGTCTACATCAGTCACAAATTACATGAGATTCGTTCGCTGTGCAGTGCCTGTACGGTGCTTCGCGGTGGCAAGGTTTCAGGCGTGTGTGACCCGCGCCAGGAGAGCAACGGCTCGCTGTCACGCATGATGATCGGTGCCGAACCCCCGGCGCTCAAGCGCGACGATCGCTCTGCGGGCGAAGTCCGTTTGGCCTTAAAAAATTTCAGCTTGCCGCGGGCTGACCAGTTCGGTGTCAACCTCGAAAATATTTCTTTGGCGTTGCATGCGGGTGAGGTTTTGGGCATTGCCGGCGTTTCAGGCAACGGCCAGCGTGAGCTTTTGCAAGCACTCAGCGGTGAGGACACGCGTGGTGCCCCAGGCAGCGTTTTACTGGGTGGCAAGGATGTGGTTTGCATGGGACCTGCCGCTCGTCGCAGTCTGGGCCTGCACTGCGTGCCCGAGGAGCGGCTTGGGCGGGGTGCGGTACCGACCATGTCGCTGGCCCAAAATCTGATGTTGACCCGACGGGAGGCATTGCGCTGGCCATCGTTAAGCGGTGGCTGGATTCAGACTGACAAACTTAATCAGCAGACCCAAAGTGTGATTAAGCGTTTTTCGGTCAAGGCCAGTGGTCCGGATGCTACGGCGCAATCGCTCTCAGGGGGTAATCTGCAAAAGTTTGTGGTCGGCAGGGAAGTGGACGCAGGGCCCCGCGTGTTCATCGTGTCGCAGCCGACCTGGGGCGTCGATGTCGGTGCTGCTGCGCGCATTCGCGCCGAGTTTTTGGCCCTGCGTGACCAGGGTTGTGCCGTGTTGGTGATCAGCGAGGAACTTGAAGAGCTGTTTGAGGTATGTGATCGGCTTCAGGTCATGGCTCGCGGTTTTTTATCGCCCGCGGTGGCGATTTCAGATGCCAGCGTGCAGGTGATTGGTGAATGGATGAGCGGCTTGTGGGATGACGAGGTTCAGCAGCGACTGCGCGGTATGCAGGCGCAAGGGGAGGCCCATGCTTCGGCTTGAGGCGCGTGGCCAGGTTTCGCGCTTTTGGACCTTTGCCAGTCCGGTGCTCGCGCTGGCGATCACTGTGTTGATTGGCGTGGCACTGTTCATGGCCTTAGGCAAGAACCCAGTGCGCGGGCTGGAAGTATTTTTCTGGCTGCCAATCCGCAGTGGCTACGCGCTGGGCGAGTTGCTGGTTAAGGCAACACCTTTGTTGATCATTGCGCTGGGTTTGTCTGTCTGCTTTCGTGCCAATGTCTGGAATATTGGGGCCGAGGGCCAGTATGTGCTGGGAGCGATTTTTGCGTCGGGGGTTGCTTTGGGTGCCGGCCCGCAGAGTCAGTCTTGGTTGCCCGCAGCCGTGGTGCTGGCCGGTGTAGCTGGTGGCATGCTCTGGGCATCGATCACTGCGTTTTTGCGTGATCGCTTCAATGCCAATGAGATTCTGGTCAGTTTGATGCTGGTCTATGTGGCCATTCAGGTGCTTGGTTATCTGGTCACCGGACCCTGGAAAGATCCCCTGGGCTATAACTTTCCGCAGAGTAAGACCTTTGATGCGGTTGCGCTGGTGCCCAGGTTGTTTACCGGCTCTCGCGTCAATGTAGGCGTTATTTTGGCTCTGCTGGGTGTGGCCTTGCTGTGGGTGTTCCTGTTTCGCACCGGGACCGGATTTGCCGTGCAAGTGGGCGGCCTAGCCCCCAAAGCTGCGCGGTTCGCGGGTTTTTCAGCGCGTCGCTCTATCTGGGTCGCCCTGTTGGTATCCGGCGCCTGTGCCGGGCTTGCCGGTGCGCTCGAGGTGGCGGGTCCTATTGGCCAACTCACACCCTATGTACCGGCTGGGTACGGATTTGCCGCCATCATCGTGGCTTTTGTAGGCCGCTTGCATCCTGTCGGCATGGTGTTTTCCAGCCTGTTGTTGAGTATGTTTTACATCGGGGGTGAAATGGCCCAGTCGCGTCTGGGTTTGACGCGATCCTTGACCGACGTGTTCCAGGGCTTGTTGCTGTTTAGCCTGCTCGCTTGCGACACTTTGCTGGCTTATCGGGTACGGTGGAGACGCTGATGGAAACCTACGCCCTCCTGATCGCATCGACGCTCAGCGCCGGCACGGTGCTGGCTATTGCGTCGCTTGGTCTTTTGATCAATGACAAAGTAGGCGTGCTTAACCTGGGCGCTGAGGGGATGATGCTGTGCTCGGCGCTGGCTGGCTTTGCCGCCGTGGTTGCCACCGGCAATGACTGGCTCGGTTTTGCCATGGGCATGTTGGTGGGTGCGCTGCTGGCCGGCGTCTTTGGCATCCTTGTGATTTGGCTCAACACCAACCAGTACGCCACGGGCCTGGCTCTGACGCTGTTTGGGGCGGGGATTTCGGCCTTTGCGGGAACCGCTTATGTCAAGGAAACCCTGGCGCCACGTGTTCAATTTGCGCTGCCCTGGCTGGGGGATCTGCCTTGGTTCGGACCCGCGTTGTTTCGGCAGCACCCTCTGGTTTATCTGACGGTCGCCATGGCTGTGGGTTTGGCGCTATGGTTGTACCGCACGCGCTGGGGGCTGGTGCTGCGCTGTGTGGGGGAAAACCCAGCTTCGGCCCACGCGCTGGGTTACCGCGTTCGTTTGATTCGTTTGGCCGCCGTCATGGTCGGCGGCGCTTTGTGTGGCCTGGCGGGCGCCTATCTGTCGGTGGTGTACACCCCCTTATGGGTGGAGGGCATGGTCGCAGGCAAGGGCTGGATTGCGCTGGCACTCACCACCTTTGCCACCTGGCGGCCGGCGCGTGTTTTGTTGGGGGCCTATTTGTTTGGCGGCGTCACCATGCTGCAATTTCACTTTCAAAGCACAGGCGTGGAGCTGCCTAGCCAAGTTCTGAGCATGCTGCCGTACCTGGCGACGATTTTGGTGCTGGCCTTGATCTCGCGCAACCCACAGTGGATTCGGATCAACATGCCAGCCAGCCTGGGTAAGCCTTTTCACCCGGGTGGCTGAAATTTTGGGCTGAAACGCTGATAATCCCACCCCGCGACTCTTGGTCGTACTTTTTTAGAGGAAATTTTCATGACTGATTTGTTTAAGCGGTCTTTATTTAAAACGCTTGCCCTGGGCACCGTAGCAGCTGCTGCGCTTGTGGCCTGCGGCAAGAAAGAAGAAGCCAAGCCGGCTGCGGCCGCGCCAGCACCTGCCGCGGCACCTGCACCGGTCAAGCCTGACCCGTTGAAAATTGCCTTCGCCTATGTGGGCCCGGTGGGCGACGGTGGATGGACATTTGCGCATGACAACGGGCGCAAGGCTATCGAAAAAGAATTCGGCGACAAGGTTGTCACCAGCTTTGTTGAAAACGTACCTGAGTCTGCTGACGCAGAGCGCGTGATTCGCGACATGGCTGCGCAAGGCAACAAGCTTATTTTTGGTACCACCTTTGGCTACATGGACCCCATGCTCAAGGTAGCGGGTGACAACGCGGGTGTGAAGTTTGAACATGCCACCGGCTACAAGCAGGGCGCCAATATGCGCACTTATGACAGCCGAACCTATGAAGGCGCATACCTGGCTGGTTTGATCGCGGGCAAGATGACCAAGAGCAACACGCTCGGTGTGGTTGCCTCGATCCCAATCCCCGAAGTCATTCGCAATATCAACAGCTTTACGCTGGGTGCCCAGGTCAGCAACCCCAAGGTCAAGACCAAAGTGGTCTGGATCAACGGTTGGTTTGATCCACCCAAAGAGTCCGAGGCTGCCTCGACCCTGATCAATGGCGGCGCTGACGTGCTGTTCC
>JAURGS010000013.1 GCA_030833685.1 Rhodoferax sp.
CCAGCGCTACGCCTGCCTGTGGTCAAAGGAGCAAGTCGATGAGTTCATTAAGACCCTATCAAGAGCAGGCGGCTGACTTCCTGTACGAGCGCGACAGGGCGATGATCCTCGCCCCTGTGGGCGCGGGCAAGACAGCCATCACGCTCACCACCATGCAGGCCATGCTCAAGGACGGCCACGCCAAGCGCTTCCTCGTGCTGGCCCCCAAGCGGGTGGCCGTCAGCGTCTGGCCGGTCGAGCAGCCCAAGTGGGCACCCGACGTGACGCTGGCCGTGGCCGTGGGCACACCCAAGCAGCGGGCTGCGGCCTTTGCGTCTAGCGCCCAGGTGGTGGTGACCAACTACGAGAACCTGCCCACAGGCAAGTTTGACGCCGTGGTGTTTGACGAACTGACGCGGCTTAAAAACCCCAGCGGCAAGCGCTTTAAAGACTTACTGAAATTCCTTGCGCCCTTTGAGATTCGTTGGGGACTGACCGGCTCGTTTACCAGCAATGGTCTGGAAGACGTGTTCGGTCAGTGCAAGATCGTGGACCAGAGTTTATTAGGCCGCAGCAAGGGCGCGTTCCAGCAGCAGTATTTCGTGCTGATCAACCCCGACTTTGGTGAGTGGGCACCGCGCAAGGGCAGTCTTGAGAAGGTGATGGCCGTGATAAAGCCTGCCACTTTTGTCTTGGACGCGGGTGAGTATAGCGACAAGCTACCCCCGCTTCACACGGTGGAAGTGCGCTGCGATCTGTACGACCGCAAGCCCTACGACACCATGAAGAAGGACTTCAAACTGCAAGACATTACGGCCATCAATGCGGCTGTGGTGACCGGCAAGTTGCAGCAGCTTGCCAGCGGGTTTGTGTACCACACCGTACAAACGCCATCGGAGATACCTGGCAAGTGGGTGACGGTGCAAACGCCAGTGTGGTTTGACACGGCCAAGTTTGATCGGTTAGAGGAATTGCTAAATGAAAACCAACGTGCGAACACGCTCATCGTATACAACTACCAAGAAGAACTCGCGGAACTCAAACGCCGATATAAACAGCTTAATACGCTGGATGATCAGCGAGCAATTGAACGGTGGAACCAAGGAGAAATTGAACTTCTCGCCGTGCACCCAAAATCAGCCGGTCATGGGCTTAACTTGCAGCATGGCGGGTGCCGGATTATTTTCCTGTCCCTGCCCTGGTCGCTTGAACTGTATGAACAAACCATCGGGCGCTTGCATCGTAGCGGCCAGCGGCATGACGTGTGGTGCTACGTCATGCTGACCAACAAGACGGTGGACGAACGCATCTGGGCGGCGCTGCATGACAAGCGCGCTATTTCTGATATTGCAATGGAGGAATTATGTTAGACAAACTGAAAGCACAACTCAAAGCGGCCAAGGCCGAACTCAAGGCCCGCGCGCGCCAGTTGAACGCCACCTACAGGGCGTACGACCGTTGCGTTGATCTGATCACCAAACTGGAGACACGAATTGAAAAACACTTGGCGAAGTCTAAATGACCGTCTGCCCACACTGACCGAAGAGGAAGTGCTGGGTATGCTGAACAACGAGCGCCAGACGCTCAAAAGAGTATCCGTACTGGAGCGTATGCACCAGCGGTACAACACCCTGCGCGTCGCGCGGGAGAGACTTAAACTACTAAAGGAAGCTAAATTACCATGAAACTATTAAATTTATTACGCGAACCATTTAAGAAACCATCACCCCTTGAAATGATTGCAGAGGCTTTGGCTGATGCCCATCTATCCAAACTGGAAGCAGAGGCAGGGGTTGAATATGCTGAGTCCATTGTGGCGTACAACGTGGCCCGTATAGAGCGTCTGAACAAGCGCATGGAGGAATACAAATGAGAAATGAAACGATCAATGCAACGATTGCCAAGCAGTACACCGACTGGATGGTCAAGACCGGAGGCTTTGCGCGTGATATGACAATGAGGGATTACTTTGCAGCGTTGGCTATGCAAGCGTTATTGCGTGATGACGATGTGATTGAAATATGGCGCGGCATCCCCGCTGATGCATACGAAATGGCAGATGCCATGCTCAAGGAGAGAAACAAATGAACGAAGAAAAGTTTTGGTTATGCGTGTGGGGCATGGTCTTGGCGTTTCTTGTGGTGCTTGTGCTATGCATCACGTTTAACGCTCACTGGAAACGTGATAAATGGGAAAAGGCAGTCAGTAATGGCGCTGACCCGATGGTTGTATCTTGTGCGTTGAACGACATAGCTGGCGGTGCAGACGCAGCTATTTGCGCTATCTTGGCGCAGGGGAGAAAGTAATGAACTGCTGTGATTCAAACGGGGTATGCACCCAAGGCCAAGACTGCGCGATACGCAAACAGAAGGTGGTCAACGATGCCTACATCAACGGCAAGCGTGACCCTGACCCGTACCGCGAAACATTGGGTTCGTTTAAAGAACTAATCACTGTGATTATGGTGGTGGCGTGTATCACGCTGCTGGCGTATGTTGTATTGGTCTGCCTTGTCCTTGTACTTGCGCAGCTCGTGCTGATGAGCGTGAAGAGTGCGTAAGAAAAGCATCTATTGCCTTGCTTGGCGCAGACAAAGCACTAACAGACAGAGTTCTAAAAGCTATCCGCGCAAGGGGAACAACATGAACAAAGAAATGGAAAGAGTAATAGAAGCACTAATGCTGATTTACGGCAGTGACTTGCAAGCCGCAACAGTAACTGTGCTGCTTAAGGATGGCGACACTGCGGTGCGCTGGTTGTCTTATAACTTACCACAAAAGGAGAAGCCGCAATGACACCTTTGATACGGGAAATGGTCAAGATGGTATCGGTTGCTAATCTTGACCCAACGCAGATGCAGTGGTTTGATGTGACTGGGGCAATCAAAGAATACATTGGCTACGACCAAAAAAAGTATTTACTACATCCAGCACCCTACAAAAACATGATGCTGTGTGGGAAGACAGCGCAGGGTGACTACATGTTGTCAGTGCTGGCAGAACCAGCGGCAACCATAGTGACGGGTTGGATTATGAAACCAACGGGGTACAAAACCCTTGGGACTTTTTTGTTTGCTGAAGACAACGGAGTGCCAAAGACGGGCGAGGTTGACAAACCAATTGACCCGCAAGACCAGTCAATGATGTGCGCGATTGTCGCCATGTTTTACGCCTCATTGGATATGAAAGTGGAAACGTATGTGCCGACAGTCAAAGACACATTTACCAACAGACGAAAGATCAAAGAAGGAAAGCTGCCCACATACGATTGGCACACAATAGTGATTGAGCCGCCCAAGACAAGCCAAGAACACCAAGGCGGTACACACGCAAGTCCACGCAGGCATCAAGCAAGGGGACATTGGCGCACATATAAATCTGGCAAACGTGGGTGGGTTAAAGAGTGCTGGCGGGGTGATGCAAGCAGAGGAACAGTATTTAAAGATTATGAATTAAGGGGAACAACATGACAGGCTACGAAAGCAAAAAGGCTATGGCGCAGGACAAACTAGAGCAATGGGGCAACGAAGCGTTCAATGCGTGGTGGGATAGTGACTCAGATGGCGGCAGCGCTAACCCATTTTCAGATGACACCTTTGCTTATTGGGCATGGGCAGGTTGGCAAGCAGCATTGGCACAGCCAGCGCAGGAGCCTGTAGAAGATGTGGTTGAGTATTTTGCTGATGGGACAAGAATTGTTCGTATCGCACCACAGCGCGAGTGGGTAGGGCTGACAAGAGACGAAGTGCTTGGCATTGAGGAAATAACAAAGCACCCATTGGATTTTTACCGAGCCATTGAAGCCGCATTAAAGGAGCGCAATGCGTAAGTCAACCCACACCGACATTCGAGAGGCGCTCAGAAAGACGCCCGACGGGCTTACCGCAATGGACATCTGCGCCGTGACGGGGCTGCGCGGTGACACCGTGCGCCAAGCCATGCCTAGTATGCCCGACGTGTATATAGACCGTTGGGAGCAGACTGCCAAGACCAAGGGCTACAAGGCCACTATCTGGCGCGCCGTGTACATAGCGGTGCCCATACCACCTAACCAACCAAAACCATCAAATGCTAGACCTACCCAACTTCGCCGCATGGAACCAAGAAACATTAGCGAAATTCGCTTTGGATTCGTATCAACGTATGCAAGCCCAGCAAGAGGCGATTGAACAACTGCGGGGCGACCTAAAGGACGCTATGCAGCTAGTACGGGCGAGTACCCTTGCTGTCGATGATTAGCACTTGGCCCCTGGGCGCAGCACTTTCGGTGTTTGGCACAGAAATATGCGTCCAGCGGTCAAACTCACGGATCAACTGGTCAAAGGGCAGTTTGGCCGCGATCACCGCCTTGACTACAGCGTCAGGGGCCATGCCAGGCACGCGAATGTCCGCAGCGCAACCCAGCCGGTGTTGGCTTGTGTCCTTAGAGCCTACAGCGTCATTTACTTGTTTGCTGCGAAACGCGCTATTAACCATGACCGGCTTGCCGCCGATAGCGACTTTAACTTGTTCCAGCAGTTCAGCCAAGCGTTGGAGATTTGCAATTTCACTAGGATTAGGTTCATTTTTAAATTCTCGGTGGTCGGTGGTGGTAAGCTCTTCCAAGGTGAAATTGGGTGTCATTTTGTTGGCTCATTTTGGTACAAGAGTTTATCCTTGGCTTGGCTACCGGCGCTAGAGCCAAAGTAAAAGGCAATAATGCCCGTCCAAGCGGTTCCAAGAGAACCGAGCATGATGTCGATCTGAGGTGCGTGTTCAATCTTGCCGTACATCAGCCCACCAAGGATGCCAAAGAAGCCTAGGGTTACCCCTACAGCCAAGGCCGAGGGGATAAATGATTTGGTGGCAATCTGCATATCGCGGGCAGACTTGCGGTCTTCTACGTTTAGCTTGGCAAAGTCCAAGTTCATGGCTTGGGCTTGTTTTTTTAGTTCCAGTTCAGCCATCTGGATAGCGGCTACTTGGGTGGCGTCCAACTTGCCGCTAGAGATTACGTTCTGCACTTCCTCTGCTGGAATGCCTAATGCTTTAGAAACCGCAGATACAGCCATGCCAGCTAAAGGGCCACCAAAAGCTGTGGCAATCGTGGGTGCAATTTGTTTAAGCCAATCCATATCAATCCTTTTTGCAGTGAGGAGCAGCGTCCTCGTCATGGGAAAGTTTAACTCCAGCCAGTAGTCCTATGAAGCCACCGACGATAGTTTGAAATGCGGGGGATATAAGTTTGAAGATTTCGGCATTGTCAACTTTTTCGTCAAACAGGCCAGCCATCAGCACCCCGACCATTCCAACGACAACCAAGCACAAAGTGAAGCTGACCATGAGCGTCACCGCAAACGTGAGCCTTGCCTTGATGTTGTTGTTCATTTATTTCCCCATCAAAAGTGTTACCCACCAAAAACCCATCGCCAGTAGCAAGATAATTAGCGCACCGGCCATCAGCCAGGTGAGGAAGTCTTCCATTTCCTCTGCTTTTGCTTTGGCGTTCTTCTCGTCCAATATCTCCTGCGTCTTGCGTTGCTGGATGATGTTGTTGCGCTCCACCAGCAGTTGTTGCCAGAGGTCGGCGTTGCCCGACATGACAAAGTAATTGTTCAACTCCCTCTCAGCGTCTGCAAGCTGTTTGGCCTGCATCACAATCTCAAAGGCCGCAGCGGTGTCTGATTGCGCGAAAGTGGACTTGGGCTTGGACGCTGCCTTTTGGACAACATCCTTGGCCTCAAAAAACTTCATCAAGTCACCGGATACAGCCTGTATATCCTTACCCAAAGCAATCGCTGCTTTGACTCCTTTAATGGCGGCTTGGGCGGCGGCAAAGGCTGTGATGGGATCGATCATACCTTCTTCCACTCTAAGCAATAAACCTTACGTTCAAATACGTCGCCCGTCCAATACCATTTAACGCAAACAAACTTTGCTGGTACGGTAATCAATACAACAGCAATTACCCATTTCAACTTTTGCCCAGCCAATGGCTTAGATAGCCCAGCACGCTGCCTACGGCAGACACCATGACCATGCCAGCGTAGAACGATCCCTTGCCCTGATTGGCAAGGTCAACCAGCTTGTCGATGTTGGTTTCCAGCTTATCAATCTTGGCAGACATCTCGTCAAACCGGCGCTCGTAGTCCTGCACTTTCTGCCACAGCACGCCATATCGGATCGGGTCGATAGTTTCGGGTGCGTTCATGGCATTGCGGCCTTAATCTCATCTGTAGTTGACGCTGCGTCAATTGCTGTCTGCATGGCTGCGTACTTGTCCCGAATGACTTGCCTTGCTGCTTCTGCTGCTGTTGCTTCAGATGGGATGGTTGCCTTGATGTCCAGCGGAGCAAACTCAGCAGACCGTGCTTGTCTACGCATATCGTGAGCAATGGTCTTGGCCTTGTCGATGTTGATGGTAATCACGCTGTGTACTCCCATGCGTTACGGAAAGTGCGGTCTTCTGGAATTTCGGAGTCCTCTACAATCTTATAGGAAACCCCTATTGGTACATCCTTCGCTGCGACTTCCTCAATAGACAATTCACCTGTTGGGTGGATGATTGCAACGCCTGTTTCTGTTGGGTAGATAATTTTCATGGTTGCTCCTTTTGATTAGCGGAAGACCTGCACAGTAACCGTAGAGCAATCAATCGCCGCGCCAGCCCCGCTTCTGTCAATAGTGACAAGTGGTAAGGCTGCTGTTGTTAGTGTTCCAGCGGCTGCAATATTAGTGATGACATAATTAGATGATGCAATTTGTGTGCAGCATGAAACTGAGTAGTTTGCATCAGGCAACGCCGTAGTAAAGTTCACTGTGTAATTGCCAACTCCACCATCCGTAATACTCGAAACATTACCACTTGCACGAATTGCCACAGTGCCAGTGCCGTTAAAGTTTACCCATGCTCGGCATGGATAGATAGGCGCTGTACCCGATACAGTAGCAAACTGAGCCGAATCAATGTTAGGTGTTGTCAGCGTCTTATTCGTCAGCGTTTGCGTGTCGGTAGTACCCACCACCGCACCGGCTGGGTTGCCAACGCCACCAGCGGGAAAGGTTACGCCAGCGGTTCCAGAAATCGTTGTGGTCATGATTTATTCCTCTGCGGGTGTGTTGCCAGCCTCAACCCATTCTTTAAACTCTGGGTGGTCTTCTGTACAAGTCAGATAGCATTTGCCATCATCTTCAATACGGGCGTAGATTTGTTGCTGGCCTTCAGCCAACGGTAGTTTTTGGTAAATCATAATTCGGCACTCCATCCAAGATATGCGGCTGCGTTATTTGATCTAAGAATACCAGCTTGACCTACTGTCAATCCTGACGCCACAGTAAATATTGAAGTTCCTGACCATACAGAAGCTACTACAAACTGAGGTACGGCTGAACAAGCAGTTGTAGTTCCCGCGCCGGTATAGGTTGCGTAATTAGCCGCTGTACCACTTTGTTCTAATGCTGTTGGAGAAGTTCTCATCGTAGTCGGAAAACTTGAAATGGCTACTACAGTAGTTGTTGCAGTACAAAGCCCCGCCCCAAAGAAATCACCCGTACCAACTGCTTGTTGCCTGTAGTAATATCGCTGGCACAACTGCAATTCAGTTGTATAAGGCCGGTAGTCAAAGCTGGTTGCAACAGTTGACGATTTCTCAAACTGAGCCTCACCAATCACCCAAGTGCCGCTGGTCTGTGCGCCTACGGTAAACAAGATTTCAATGCCTGTGGTGGCAGCAGCCGGTACGCTAATTTGTGCGCTGTAGTTTGCAAGTGTTCCTGACACAGTAAACGTGCCGCTAGAGATAGTAGTCTTAGCTGACCAAGTATTCGCAGTGGTGGCGTAAGAGGCTGTCCATGTCACCGTGGTCAACAGCGAGTTAGACATATTGACCGACAGCGTACAAGTAGAGCCTGCCAAGTCGTAACAGTTAAGTTGCTCAATGCGTTGGCCCACACCTACCGCCGTGACAGATGCAGCGCCTGATACCTGTAGGTTGTTCTTGGTAGCGCCAGTGCCAGCCACTTGAGCCACGGTGACGGTAGCGCCGGTCGCGTAAGCGTACCAGCGGTCTACAGAGGGGTAGACAGCGGTTGTAGTTGGGACAGCAGCGCCAGATGTACCCGTAGTACCGCGCTGGGCCACTTGCATTGACCCGTTGATAAATCTGTTCTTAAACCCGAAGGTGCTGGCAGAGTCAAACTGCGTGGCTAGGGTTATGCCCGTTGTGCCTGATATTGCGAGTGTCATAGTTGTTTTCCTTTAAGCCGCCACGCCTTTGACAACGGAGAAATTAATCACCGGAGCATCGGTTGCAATGCCGCCTGTTGTGTAAAACGTAATATTAAAACTGCCTGCGGCAACAGCAGTTACTAGCAAAATGTACAAGTTTGTGCCTGACTTTTGATTGACAACAATATCATCTGTAGCCACCACTGAAGAATTAGTGACTGTGAATGTTGCGGCTACGGCTGACCCTGCCGCTGAAAACATGGTGATAGCACCAGTTGGGGTATTTAGCGTTACACCTGTAGTACGCGAGGTAAGTTGAGTAACTGCGCCGCCAGCGCCGGTTGCGTACCCTACAGTTCCAGTAGCAGACGTAACCAGAGCGCCAGAACTTGTGAGAAAAGTCCCCGTAACATCAGGCAGCGTCAGCGTCCTGTTGGTGTTCGTGCTGGGTGCGGCAACGGTCAGCGTACCCGTGCCGCCAGCGTTGCCTTGGAGTGATATTGCGCTCATAATTTTTCCTCTAGATGACAGTCCACGTTGAACCATCTGGGATGGTGACAGTGATACCGCCGTTGATCGTTACAGGCCCAAACGTACCAGCATTGTAGTTAGTGCTAATAGTGTAGTCGGTTGTCACAGTCTGGCCGTTTTGAATAAACACCTGGTCAGCCCCGCCGCCGGTAGCACCGCCACCTAGCTGGCCCCAATCGGTGCTGTAGCCTTCGTACTTGCCAGTGGTGCTGTTGTAGCGGATCATGCCCGACTGCGGCGTGGCAGGGCGCTCACCCGTGGTGCCCACGTTGATCACCGCAGCGCCCGTGTTGGCAAAGGTCACCTGGCCGGTGGCCGTCAAGGTGGTGAACGTAGCGGCGTTAGGCGTGGCGCTACCAATGGGCGGCGGCGCGGCAAAGGAATTGGTTGTCAGCGGGACGCTTACATTGTCCACCGTGTACAGCGACACATCGGTTGATGTCTTGAGGATGTACTTGTAAGTGGTGGTTTCTGGAATCCAGACGCTGGCTTGGCCGGTGGAATCCAGAATCACCGGATTGGTGTTCTGCGCGGATTCGGTGAAGTCCGTGTAAGTCGCCAATGGCGTGGTGGTGCCTGCTGCGTAGGTGTACAGCTTGCCACCCACCAGCGGCAGGCCATCCGAGCCGAAGAATTGCAGCTTTGGTGGAGGTGATAGAGATGCCATTGGGTTACCTTTAAGTTATTGCCCAGAGAGAAAATTGAATTGCTCATTGCCGGTGTCCTGCGGGGCTAGTTTATTACGAATAGCCGCACGGGTCTTTGGCCCTTGGCCGCCCAAAGATGTCGGACGCGGCGCACGCAATTGATCTTCCAAAGTGTTTAGCGCATCAATTCGTATGTCACGTTCTTTTGCAGCAGCACGACGAGCAAGATCAGTGGCACCCCTCTGTGCAATCTCATCAAACGCTTGCGCTTGTTCACGGGCCTTGGTGATGGCGTTATTAGCCCACTCCCGGTCCATTATTTTGTTGGCAATCGCCTTGTCAGACAAACCTTTTAAATCTGGCGCAGCCGCCGCCAAGTCAACCTTAGTCTTTTCCCAAGCAACTTTTTCAGATGCGGACAATGCAAAGTTTTGCCCAGCGGCCACTTTTTGCGATGCTGTACTAAGGTCACGGCCTGTGTCAGACATAAAAACTTCGGGTGTAGCGCCTTTGACGCCTGCGCCGCCAACTTTGTACCGACCCGTAATTGGATCAAAATCCAACACACTGCCGCCGCTTGTGGGCGCGCGCGCAGCCGCTTCAGCCGCCGCTTGCTGGGCTTCAGTCTGTTGGCCCAACGTGCGCGACATCTGAGCGGCGCGGGCGCGTTCAGCGGCCACGGTGCCCAAGGTGCTTTCGGCGCTGGGTGCGGGTAATTGGTTGGGTGCGTACTGTGTGCCGACATTAACTTGCGCTTCAGGACGTCCAGGCACAAAGTTGGGGCGGGAGAACGCCTGTTCGGCGGTAATGGGTGTGCCATCAGATGCGTAGCCCACAACATCCGTAGGCTGCACCAGCGCATTGCGGGGGTCAAATGGGACAACCGCACGATTTTGCGGTATGGGTGCGGCAGCAACTGCCATTTGGTTAATTGGAATACGAAAGTCTTGCAACTTTAGCCCCGCTTGATAGCTGGGCGATGCCAAACGATTAGCCGCAATTGCACCACCAAACTCACCTACCGCGCCGCCAGCTAGGCCACCAAGAATAGAGCCGGTCAAACCAAAGTTTGACCCAATTAAAGCCCCCGCGCCACCTGGTACGCCAGACCTAGTAAGACGCGGCGCGCTAAAAAATTTAGATGTTGGTTCGGTGGTAAATATTTCAGGAAAGTTCCCCGCGATTTTGCCAAGCGATGCAATATCGCCTGTAAGCGCATTATCTTTGGATGTAAGCCGCGCCAGCTTGGACACATCAACCATGCCGGTGTTGAAATTGGTTGCGCTCTCATAAGCGTAAGTGCGCGCCATCTTTTGGCGGGCGTCACGCCATTTACCCAGCAGTTTGGGGTTAGAGATATTAGAGTCGATCATCGACTCTAGTTGGTTGGCTATGGCTAAATTAGCGTCAGCAATAGATAGTTGTTTTGGTGTAGCGCTTTGGTTGTTGTAAATTTTTTTGGCATCAGCGCGCAACGTCCGCACGTTGTTAAGCAGTTCAGCACCATTTAAACCAGCTTGTGTTTTGGCTATGGCGTCATCTACTAGCTTGTCTACTTTCTTGGCAACGCCTCCCCCACCTATTAAGTTTTCGTTTTTACGAAGGCCGTTTAAGTTTGCTATGGTTGCTTCATCTGCCGTCAACGTCGGCAATTTGCTTACTTCATCATACGGCGCAGCTAAGTTGGCGCGCGCCTGTTTAAAAGGCGTGGGGCTAGTCAGCGATGCAGACGAGTCAAGGCCCAGCTCATTTTTTGCAATTTCATTGACGCGGGGGCGATTGGCTGCGGCCAATGCTTCTGGGCCACGAGGGCCAGCCGCCGCTGAATAAAGTCTAGCGCCAACAGAATTTTCAATATCCGTTGGGTTAAGCACAAGTTTTAGCCGTTGGGCTTCAGCCGCCGCATCTAGCTGTGGGCCTTTGGCGTAAGACTCTGCGGACAAACGCTCTCGCTTGGCTTGAAGCATTGGCTCAAACGGAAGTTGAGCGCCTGTTTTAATTTGCTCTACAACAGGCGCGGCAACTTCCTTAACCGCACGAACAACTGGCGGCGCAACTTTAGGTGCAGCTAACGTCAGCGAGGCCATCATGTTCTCAACATCGCTGACCGGCAAACCTGTTTTGTCGGAAATAAATTTAGCGCCTTTTTGGAAATTTTGGCCGATAAAGTCCATTACCTGACGACCAGCTTCTTGCTGGTACTCAGGTGTTTCAGACACACCAAAGGCTTTACCAAACGGCTTGTCCACCGCGCCTACAAGGGCTTGTGTAGACGCTGTGGCTTGCTCTGGACTGCGGCCAGCCGCACGAAGCACAGGCGGCATCAAATACTGAGCAGCGCCAGGTATAACGCCGCCCAAGGTCACGTCAGCCAACGATGCGGCAGAACGGCCAAACTGCGTTAACGCGCTTGTAGATTGGGGTGCTTTTGTAGATTGCGGCGCGGCTACATCAGCACCACCATACTGTTTGGCAAGCGCGTCGTAATCAACAACGGCTGGAGCGTCTGCCCCGCCGTATTTTTTAGCGAGTGCGTCGTAGTCCATTAAAGCCCCGCCGCTTTCTTAAATTTATTGGCTGCGTCCGCATTTGGGAATGTTTTGATACGGCCATCTGGTAGCGTGACGGTCGCACCGCCTCCCGCAGCAGCCGGTGTTGAGCCAGGAATTAAACTTGCGCCAGATGGCGGGGGCGGCGTAAACGATGGCAATTTAACCGTTGGGTCGTAAGGAAACTTAACGCCACGAGCCACTGCGCCGCCAACTTCAGCGTTGTGCATTTCCACTTTAGACCGCACGGTATCTGCAAATGAATCCAACACCGCAGGCAATGCGTTTGGATCAGTTCCAATGTTACCCAACGCAACGCGCATGGCATTTTGTTGGTTTTCTGTTGGGTTGGCGTCCAGTTTACGCAAGTTTTCAATAATGCCTTGGAACAACCGCGACCGCAATTCAGTCGCATCAGTTATGCCTTTGGTGTTTATGTTAGTGCCTAATCGGTTGTTCAAGAAACTAGCTGCATCCAATAACGATTCGCCGCCTGGCCCCATAAAGCCTTTGGCACCAGGAATAAGTTTTTTAGCTTCTTCAATATTTTTAAGCGTGCCAGGCGCGTTTTTAAGCGTGTCGTATGTGGCGCGGGTGGATTTAATAAAATCACGTTGCGCTTCTTCGCTGGCAGGCGTGTATGCGTTTACGTTTGTTTGCACATTTGTTGCGCCCGCTCTAGCAAGCCGCGCTTTTTGCGCTTCTTCTTCTGGCGTAAGCAAACGCTCTTGACGTTGTGCTTCACGAAACGCTTTAAAACCTTCTTGGGTAAGTGGGTAACCCAAGGTTTTCATATTTGTTATTTCAGGCGTTAATTTAACTAATTCAGCACGTTCAGTCTCTAAAATTTTCTTTTCATCTTTCCATCCAGTTGAATTTTTATATTTAGATGTGTTTCCTTTTAAAAGGTCAGCATCAATTTGTTTTACGCGGTCAACGGTTGGAGCCGCAGCTAAAGCATTAACAGGCGCAACTTGGGGTGCTAAAGCATTAGGCGCCACAGCTAATTCAGCGCGGGCTTGATCTGCGTTTAAGCCTCTTACCGCCGGAGCAACCATAGGCTCATTAGGCATCGGAACTAGAGGGTTTGCGCCGTAGTTTGGCGCGCTTACAGGCATGGCCCCTGGTGCGGGTGTGGCAGGCGCACCTTTACTTTTTGCGTATGCAGTGTCTGCTAAATGCGCTACAACGTCTTCAACTTTTTGCATCGACCCCGCCCGCAAATCGTCAAACGTACCGTTTGCAATTGCTTCGTCAATTTTTGCTCGGCCTTGTTTTTTTGTAGCACCAATACTATTTAAATAACTACCTAAATCTGGATCGGCGTGAATGGACTCATGCAACGCTATATACGCCTGCGGCGTATCGGCCCTTGCGTACATACCAGGAAGAAGTGCCAATTTATCGGTCAACAATTTGGTGTCTTTAATCTGCCCTTCAGTGCGAGCTGTTCTAGCTTCTTGTTGAGACTTGGCAAATTCAAAACCTAATTTTGGGTTGATTTTTGTAACCTCATTTAAATATGTAGGCGACGATGGATCAAGCCCGCGCAACGCATTTTGTTCTTGAATACCGCGTTGGTATTCCTGCATCTTCATCTGGTTAAGCTGGTTTGTTTGCTCACCCAGCTCCAATTGCTGTCTTTTCCCGTATTGAACAAACGGGTCTGGGGGCGCTTGGAACTGGTAGCCCTGCGCGATAAGTGCGTTTAGATCGGCCATGATTTAACCTTTATTATGAATACCAATTATTGGTATAGCCTGTAGTTGGCTTTCGGCTGGCTAAATAATCGTTAAAATTCTTTTGGTTTTGATAGCTGCTTGCGGCTGTTTGAAGGCCGCTTGCCAATGTGTTGGTCATACCTAACGTACCAGCGGCGCTAGCATTGCCTGCGCCCGTGATTGCATTGCCAGCAGCGGTGCCGTAGTTGCCTAAAGTGTTTGACGCAGTGTTGGCGTAGTTGCCTAAAGTGTTTGACGCAGTGTTGGCGTAGTTTGCCCCCGCTGCATTTAACTGCTGAGTTGTAGTCTGCCCAACACCGGCCATGTTGGCTAGACGGTTGTAACCTGTATCGGCACGCGCCACATCAGCGTTATAGCCGGTAAGCCCACGGCTAAAGGCTGTATTTGACCGGTCTACTTGTGTGCCATAACCTGTAAGAGCGCGCTGGTACGCATTTTGGTATTCTTGCGAAGCTAAGTCCCCGCTATAACGAGATGCAGCTTTTAACGCAGGGCCAGAAATTAAACCTCCACGGGCGGCTGCGGTACGCTCAAGCGCTTTTTGCCCTTCGGACAACCGAAAAGCATACCCTGGGTCGGCTTCAAAATCATTTTTTCCAAAGCTAAACGCGCCAGGTTGGGCGTAACGAGGGTCGTTGGCGTTAAAAGCAGCAGGCTGGGTAAACTCACCGGCCTGCATTCTTGCCAAAGCATTGGTGCCTGCGGTAAGAAAAGGTTGTTGGCGTTGGACGCCTTCTTCGTATCGCCGTGTTTGTAATTCAGTAGATTTATCAAATTGTTCGCGTTGCAACGCAAGTTGCCGGTCAGCAACATCACTTTGAACAGCCCCAGCTTCCCTAGCCGCGTTTGCTTGTGTGTTAGCGGCTTTGTTGGCCCCATAAGCGGCAATGCCGCCACCTACTATTGCTGCGCCTGCTACCCAGAATGTCATAGCAACACCTCTTGTGGTTGATTCTTTATCCTGTTGCCAGGACTATACATATTGTCGGATTCAGCTTCTACCAACTCGGCTTCGGCTTCTTCAACAGTCTTTGCCTCAAGGGCGTGAAAAGTCATGCACAGCGCATCAGTAACGGCGTAAACCGCCCGTTTGGTGCCAGGTTTGCTAAAGAACAAATGTGGCCCTGTAATCTCTTGAACGCCGTCATCAGTGGTTATGCCAACTGTACCCGATACGATCAAATAAAAATGCTCTTTTTTGTGCACTGCACCAACTACCAACACGCCAGCCGGACGCCAGACTTCACGGCAATACATACCGCCATGAAAATAATGCTTGGTTTCTGGCTCGTATTGTGGCAGTTTTGATAACTCTGCCTGCAAGGCCAGCACCTTGTCCATGCCCACTAAATCGTTCACGATACTTCCCTTCCGCTAACTCGGATGTTGACGGCGCTGGCCGCGCTGGCGATAGCTGAAACATAAGCGCCTGTAGGTAGAATCTGGCCTACCAATTCAGGAAAAGTGTATGTTTCAGACGCCGCTAAAGTTTTGGCCTTGGTAATCAAGTTGCTGTTATCGGGCGAGTAGGTCTTGGTTACCAGGTTGACGCTGATGGTAGTTGTAGACGCGCTGATGTTGGTGGCCGTAAACTTGTCAATGATGGTAACCGTAATATTGGACGGCACAGTGTACTGAGTCGTTTGAGTGCCCTCAACGAACTTGGCAGGAACAAGATTTCTTGCGGTTACTGTCATACAACTGTCCAAGTAGAACCAGTGGAAATCGTGACTGTAACCCCAGTATTTACAGACACCGGCCCCGCTGACAAGCCATTATTACCCGTGGCAATTGTATAGCTAGTCGCCACGGCGTTGGCATTTATCTGAATTCCGTTACTGGAAACGTGCGCGGTAGCCGTTAACTCGCCCGTACTAGGTTTGTATAGGTAGTTGGCGTTGCCGGTGTATATATTGACCAAGGCACCCGACGTAGCCGTAGAAAACAGCGGATACAGGTTTGTGGCCGTGGTTGTGTCGTTGCTGATCGTTGCGCCGCCCAAGGCAGGAATGTCAGCCGTTGTCAGGGCGCGGAAGGTGGGCGCTGCGGCAGCGCCACTAGACGGGCCAGCAAAAACAGTATTTACAGCCTGAGTAGTCAACGCGCCGGTCAGTGTCCCACTGCTGGTTACAGGAGACCCCGAAACGGTCATGATTGACGGCAGCGCCAGCCCCACCGAAGTGACGTAGGACAGGGCGGGGATGTCGGCGGTGGTCAACGCTCTAAAGGTGGGCGCTGCTGGTGAGCCAGACGCTGGCCCCGCAAATACAAAATTGGATGTAGTCAAGGCTACGCCTGTTCCGCCTCGGCTTACGGCAAGCTGACCCGTCCAACCCAATTCCATTGTTGTGGCGGCGATAAGCGCCGTACTAGGTGAACCACTCAAAGTCATGGTGACGTTGGTATCGTCAACTTTGTCCAACGCAGCCGCAGTAACGCCAATAGTAGGGGTTAACCCTCCCGTAGATGTAATGGGTGCTGTAGCGCCCACAGAACTGACGTAGGCCAGCGCGGGGATGTCGGCGGTAGCCAAAGCACGGAAAGTAGGCGCAGAAGCTGCCCCGCTGCTTGGGCCAGCGAAAAGAGTATTGACCGATTGAGTAACCAGCGTGCCGGTCAGCACGCCGCTAGTGGTGACCGGAGAACCGGACACAGACATGATTGTTGGTAAATCCAACCCTACCGAAGTCACCGTGCCCGTACCACCTGACGACGGTTGCGGTGGTGGCCCAATTTGCAGATCGTCCAGCGAAGTTTGGTTGCCGCCAGCCCCAGCTAAGTTAAACAGGTTAAGAAAGAACCGATACCACTCACGCGAAATCATGCCGGTGCGAGGGTCGATAACTCCAACCCGCGACGACGGAATATTCGTGATATTTGGCTGATCAGGCATTGGTGGGCGTCACATTAAGTTGTGCGCCCGTGATTGCTATTTTCACGGGGTCGGTGCCCGATATTTCGTAAACCCTGTCACGCAGCTTTAAGGTCATGCCCAGACGGCGGTAGATTACGCGGCGGTAATACTCACCCACCTTACCCATAGATATGGAGCGTTCATTGGACCAGGTGTGACCGCCATCGTCCGAAAAACGCAAAACCATCTGAGGATCGTCGCCTTGGCCGGTGTTAAGACCCACGCCCGCTTCGCAACTGATCTGCAAAGTGTGTTGAGTCGTGCGTTTAAGATCATTTGACCCCGTAGGCAGCGCCCTCCAAGAACGTAGCCATTTCTGGACATCGCCGTTGTCGGCGTACTCTTCCATGTCAAAGGCGTAGATGTTGCCGTTCTCAAAATCCCCGACGATAATTTCATCGTTGTAAGACGCTTGGCAGTTAGACCGGTGACGGACAAAATTGCCGTTATCCCAACCAGCACGCTCATGCCAGACTTGAGTGGCTACATCGTAAACCCAAGTGGTTTGCGCCGTTGGGAAGATCAACACATAAAAGGCATGGCCGTCTTGCTGGTAGGTGTAGCCTATAGCGTCCGAGATGTTGCCGTACTGTTGAATCTGCCACTCAATGGCATGGGTGGACACCCGTGTTCCGGTGTAGCCGTTAGACCGGTAAACGATACCGCGCCCACGGGCGTCAGAACCGAGCCAAAACAGGCCATTGTCAAGTTTAGCAACCGAGTAGGGGGCAGAGCATCCAATTTCGTTAAAAGCGCCTTGGATGCGTTGTAGTGGGAAATCAGGCAGGCCAGCGTCGTACCAGACCTCAATGGAGTTGGTGCCAAAAAGCCATGCCTCGCGGTGGTCAACGATTAGGGACACCAGTTGGTCAGGGTCGCCCTCGGCGCTGGCAAAATCCAACGGGTCTACAGACAGGCCGTCCAGCAGTTGCGTCACCCAGACGCGAGAACTGTTTGGCTCGTTAAATACAAAGTACCCATCCAGATAACCCACCTTGACCGCACCTGGGAAGTCAGGGTCCGTAATCTGGGCAAACACGTTGGTGGTGGAGTTGAAAATGTAGCTGTCTGGGTTGCAGGCAATAAATAGCTGCGTGCCGTTGTCTGACATTGACACCGGCCCCGTGCCGGTAACCGTGCCAAGCAATGTCAACCGCCAAGCAGTAGTAGTGGTGTATAGGCTTGCTTGGTACATACTGTTGCCGGACACCGCATACAGGTAGTCGCCCAAGACCCAAAGGCCGCGAATCGGACCTTCTCCAATCTCCACCAACCGACGCAGGCCAGGGGCGCGGGATAGGAAACCCGCAGTCATGCCGCCTTCTGGCACCGCTTCGGGGTACATATTGATCATGCGGTTGTCCGCAGCATTGACGCTGCGGGCCACATAACTAGCACCAAGGATGGGTGATTCCATATTTGTTAATAATTGCCACTGTAGATATTAAAGCGTTGGCGGGTCGCCACAATGGCGTAAGGCATTGACATCACATCGTCAGGATTGTTGATGCGTTTCAAGTTGCGCTTGCTGGTCATAGCAATGCGAGAGACTTGGGGGCTGGGTTCAATACCAAACTCAGGCGCAAACTCGCAAGCCAAGTTGTAGGTAAACGCACGCAAATAACCTGGTGGGAACAGAATTTCTGTCACCAAGGTGGCCGGTTGAGTTAATTCTTCAACCGAAATAAAGTGCCATTCCAAGTCCCGTGTTGGCTGGGGATAGATGAACATATCCACATCGGGGTAAGTCATGTTGATAAACAGCACTTGCGGGTAAGTGGACGTTACCGTCTTGACAGCAATTCCATCGTATTGCTGCTGATTAATCATTTTTATGCCAAAACTGACGTTGGTGCTTGCGTCGCGGTAGTAGGTTGCATCATCCAGCAAAATGGGACGGTTGCCTACAAAGTCGCCTGTTGGGCCAAGGGTGCGGTTGATAAAACCAGCAGGCCAAGTAAACACTTGGTCTTGGGTGCTAAACACCGATAGACGCTCGGTGTTCCAGCTATCAATCATCTGGTTGAGCGCCATCAAGGCGTCTTGCGACGTAGCGGCAGATGGTGTTTCGCCTTCAGCCAACACCCCTAGCAACCTTAATGCTCGGTTGATCTGATCGCCAGCGGTGTATGTCGCCATGACTAGGCTCCTTCGGGTTCGGTTCTACGACGGCGCTTTACTTCCAGTGCGTTCACAGGAACCGCCTCAGTGACTTGGGGCGTATCCAGAGTATATCGTGTCCAGCCATTCTTCTCATCATAATCTGCTTCAAGTTCCATAGTCGCCACTTTGCGGCCATGAACTGGGTGTGATAGGTATATTTCCATATTGAAAAGGGGGCTTTTGGCCCCCTTCCCGTTTGGTTTAAGACGAAGCCATGATTCCTAGCGACTTCAAACCGGTAATAATGCTATTCACATTAGTTTGTAGGGCAGAAATCTGCGAAGTGGTCAAAGCACCGACAGTAGCTGTGGTGAGCGTGCTGAAGTTCAGCGAGGTCAACGCTGCAAGTTGGTTAGTGGGGGTAGCGCCGAAAAATCCGGCAGTACCACCCGTCTTACCCATCACTGCACCATCAAGCTGCGGGTCTTCATAAGCGACACCAGTTGATTTGTTATTTGGCATATTGTTTCCTTAGAGAACGGGGCCGAAGCCCCATTCAAGTTTAAGCAACGCGATACACAGTGTAAGCAGCATCGCCGGTCTTGCGGAACAAGAATTTCCCCGCGCCACCAACACCTGCCGCACTGCCGGTAATAGCAACAACCAAGTTGCCAACCGCAGTAATGCCAGTGCCCACAGCCATAGTAATCAATCCCGTTGAAGTGCCCAGGTTAATAACTGTCAACTCAAACGTGCTGTTAACTTTGGCGTTGGTGAACACCGCATCAATTGCCGTAGCAGTAGGCATGGTGTAGGTTGCCGCCGTGGTAGATGGATTACCTACCAAGATACCGCCAGTGGTTTGTGCAACGGTCAAAGTGGCCGTAGCAGTCGCCGTATTAGGCGCTGCTTGAACGCCCATAATGATTTCATTGGTGTTGCCATCAGTAAACTGATAACCACCGCCAGAGTTAGGAATAGCCATGATAAATTTCCTTTAGAAAGAATTGATTAACCCCAGATGCGGCAGGCCATCTGTGGACGAATGGTGCTGAAACCATACAGTACGTCAATACGGCAAGGCATACGGTCGTTGTTGATGTCGTACTGACGCACGATACGCAAGCTGATACCGTTATGCACTGCACGCGAAGCCATGTCAACGCCTTGGGGCAGCAACAAGTCAGCGGTAGCAAACGTGATGGCGTCCTTGTGGTAGACCAAGTTTTGTGCGTAAGCAGTAGAAGCGGTGCCCACGAAGGTCACAACAGCACTAGCTACTGGCAAGGCGGTCATGGTAGCCAGTGCGTGAGCAGCGGAATACATGGGAGCCACAGTCACAGTCCAATCGCCAGCCGAAGCGGTTGCGTCAGCCAAAGCCACAAACTGGAACAGCGAACCAGTGGTTTCACGGGTTTGCGGGTTCACAGCAGAGCAAGCTGCAACGGTAAACACGTCACCGGCCTTGATGGTTGTAGTTACCGAGCCTTGGGTCAAAACAAGGGTAGAAGAACCTTCAGAAGTTACAGTGGTTTTTACAGTGGTAGATGCAGCAGCATCACGCGAACCCGTAGTGTGTTGCTTGATGGATTGGCTCATGTTGACTTCTTCGTAGCCCAACACGCCAGTGCCCATCATGCCGTTCTTAAACTGCTTGCTGATGGTGTCGGTGGGGTTGAACAAGCCTTTCATGCCTTCGACCAGACCGGCGTTAGCAGCGGGGTTAACCGTTGCATAACGTGGCGACATTCCGGCAGCGGATTCGTTCAGTTTCTGCTGGGCTTGCAACAGCACCAACGAAGTTGAAGGAGTGGTGCCAGGAGTGCCGACAGTGTTACCAATGGTTTTGTACGCATTAGCAACATCAGCATCAATGCTGGAGGCCAACTGGCTAATACGAGGTTTCAACACACGCTCTGCAAAGTCGTCCAACTGCATGGTCAATTCAGCGGAAGTGAAGTTCACGCCGATATGCTTTTGCGAGGCGACAGACAAAGTGGTGTACTGCTCGTTGTCGTCCTGTACTTGCAGGGCGGCACCGTCAGTGACCAAAGCGCGGTCAGGTAAGCGAATACGCAGAGTAGAACCAATCTTGGCACCTTCAACAGCAAAGCTGTCGTCGTACTGACGGTTTACGTTACGGGTGATCACCAAGTTGTTCTCTAGAATCTCCAGAGCCTTCCGAGTGATCATGTCAATGGTTAGGATACTATTAGCCATGAAAAAAAGTCCTTAAAAAAGTTAGCGGTTTTGCGCTTCCCACTTCTTTCGTTGTCGCAGACGTTCAGCTTCAATCCACTGCGAATCCGTCATAGTCTTGGTAGACCGAGGGTCCGTAGTGTCATAAGCCGGTGATCCAGTGGATCGGGCGGTGACAGGCGAAATCGGCGCTGGCGCTGATGTAGTACGTTTCATTGGGGGATCAGATGCCAATTTGGCCTCAATCTTCCCAATTTCCTTTGCCTGTGCAAGTGGCGCTAATCGTGAAATACGTTCCGCGTCTTTGGGGTTGGTTCCAAGGTAGTAAGCTAACTCAGGCCCAATGTCCGAAGACCGGATCGTTTCTGCCATCACTTCGGTAACCGGAAGTTTGGGGTTGTACGCTACTTGTTCAAAGTCATCGTACTTGCTCCGCGCTTCTTCTTCCTTGTCGTGATAACTCTCAAGAACTTGCGAATGCTGCTTGGCCGCTTCACGCTGGGCAATCAATTGTTCAGCTTTTTGCAAAGCCAGCGCCTCGGCGTAAGCCTCGGTGCTTTCAAATTGATCGGCAGACTGAACCGGCGGTGCCCTTAAGGTTTGCGTTTCCGCAACCCTTTGCGCTTGTTCCCGTTCCCACTTTTGTTGCTCTCTTACAAGTTTTTTTTCAAAACCTTCTCTTTGTTTTTGCGTATGAAGATTAAATTCTTCTTCCGTATAAACGCGAGGCGTTTTTTCAGAGTTTTCCTCTGCCGGCGCGTTGGTAGCATTTTCAGAAATGGCCGTCACTTCTGGTGCTTGCGCGGTTTCAACTACCGCTAGGTTTTCTTCTGACATTTTTTCGATTCCATAGAATCCCTGGTGAACGCACCAGTACGTTTTGCTTCAGTTATTCAAAAACAACTGTTGCGGTAACTGTACCCGAAATTACTACATAAATGCCGCTACCGCAGTAAAGTCCGTCTAACGGAAATACATACGATGTCGCAGCGGCTGGCGTGAACACAGCCAACACCGTCTTGGTGGTGGTAGTTGCTGCCGAGTCATAAACAATAATAGTAGGCGTAGCCGAGGCCGCACTTACAAAAATACCTTTGAGTTTGCCCGCTGCTGGCTTGATGTTGGCCGTAGCAGAGATTGCGGTGTAATTTGCCATGATGTGTCCTTATGCCAAAAAGCGGAGTTTATACAGAGTACGCAAATAAATCTCAACAATATTGTCGATCAGTTGCTGCAATGTTGAGTCAGATTCATCACAGATTTCGTAACGGCCTTTTTCAATCTCATCAAGCTGCCCTTGCAAAAACTCAATAATGTTTGTGGTCTTTTTGGCCGCTGGAATAGCAATCGGGCCAATTAAACCTTTACGGCCTTGGTAGGCTTCGGCAAAATTGTCCGCTGCTCCAATAATGCGCTCGTAAAAGATATTAAGCGCAACGTGCTTGGAATAGCTGCGTGTGTTTAAGTGAACGCTGTGCGCCACATTGCGGCCTAAGAACAGTAGCCCCATTAATTGTGCGGCGGTCATTGTGGCTGCTCCATAGGCTGTGGCATTTCTGGCATACCCTCCATGCCCACGTCCATCTGTTGTTCTGGCATCTCAGGAATGCCACCAATCTGACCGTTAGACTCCATTGCAGCGGCCACCACACCCATAGCAATATCTTGAATTTGTTGCTCATTCATACCAGCTTGTGTGGCCGTAATGCGTTGAGTCTCGGCTTGGTACGCTTTAATCTCGGCCTCGTAATCCTTGCGCCGTTGCTCTTGCATTTCAATGGACTTGCCAACGTTTTGAATCATCTGGTGCATTTGCTCCATCTCTTGACCCATTGCCTGTATCTGCTGCTCGGCTGCTTGCAACTCTGGCGGCTTGTCGCCGTCTTCCATAAGTTTGGGGTCAATGGTCTTGGCAAAGCGCTTGGCCATCTCTTGGGCACCAGGCCAATCCATGTTCTTCACAAACAGATCACCGGCAACAGCCCACAAATCAGGGTTGCCCTGCAATAGTTGGCCCATTGCCTCCAGCGCCTCTTGGCGCTTGGTTGCGTAGCCTGGGCCGGTAGTCGCCACAACGTCGTACTTGCCCACGCCAGGGTTGTAAATCTTGTCGATCACAATTCCATTCTGGTCCATGATCTTCTTGACCGGCTCTTGCTGCATTGGGTCAATCTTGACCATGCTGGCTTCGCCGTCCTCGCCAATGATGCGGGCAATACGCTGGGTGTCGTATATTTTGGGGATTAGATCAATCAATTGGCGTGTCAGATACCGCACGCCACGGGCCAAGTTGTCACCATAGTGGTACGTCCCAACGTCACCCTCACGCTGACGCGCAAGAATCGCTTTTCCTGAGCGTTCGTTGGATGTCATGCCCAAAGATGCGTTATATTGGCCGGTGGACGCTTTAATATCTTCAGACGCCCCTGCTTTGGCCTGCAACAGCCCGCTGGAGGCCATTGGCGGCTGGGCGCGTTGGGGTAATGGCAGCGTAGCGCCCGCGCCGTCTGTAACGTCTGGATTGACCTCCAAATACGGCCAGTTGGTCGTGTTGGCGGTCTTCCACTGGTTCTCATACCCCTCAAACTGGCCGCCATAGCCAATAAACGGGGCTTTGGGTGCCAAAGCCAACATCTCTGCCTCTTGGGATACCCAGTAGTTGTACATCCGTTGCGCGTCTTTGGCGTTTCTAACCAAACCAGACACATACAAACGGCCATCAACCTCAAATTCATTGCCAACAATGCGGATAATCGGGATATATTGCCCCGCCCAATCGCGTTCTTCCAAAATTTCGTAGCCGTTTATCTTGCAATACTTAATTTTGGCGCGGTCAGACTGCCTAGATTTCTTGGGTTTGCCGTAAATAGCGCGCAATTGCTTGTCTTCGGGCGTTCCATCAAAGGCTGTAGCGTTGCCAGGGTACAAATTGAGCGTGCCGCTGTCGTAATCGACGTAGTAGTAGTCCGCAATGCGAATAGTGTCCTCATTAAGCCATTGCGACAGGTTTTGGTCACCAACACCTAGCGTTTGCAAGGTAGTAATAGGCGCAGAATCAGGGTACTTGCGCTCATACTCGGCTTTGGGGATGTCTTCAGTCACAAAGCACCACTTAGCATCCTGACCGCAGGGGTCTTGGATGGTCGGGTCCATGTAGACCGAGAACGAATTGCGGATACGCCCTAGCTTGATGTCTTGGTCAAAGCTGTTTTCGTCGCAGTATTCCGTGAGGATGCGGAAATAACCCTCGCCGTAAGTAACCTGGTTATCGCAAGCCGTGTCGTACACCACGTCAGCGTCCGAGATGTACTCGATATGCCGGACGATGCCGTCAAATACTTCTGCGACCTCAATATCGGCCTGATCATCAACCGGAATGACCTTGCCCGAGGGACGGTTCTGGCGCTGGTCGTTAGTAACCTGCCGAACGTGCTGGG
>JAURGS010000140.1 GCA_030833685.1 Rhodoferax sp.
TAAGAACATTCAACACCACCAGTGAACATGCCCTGGCGCAGGCCATCAATATCCCGGCCGACGATGGGCATCAACCTTGGGCGGCGCTGCAAGCCCGGCAGCACACGGCGCTGGCAACACTTGGCGGGCCCTGGGCCTTCATCAGCTTGTGTCACTGGCAAATGCTCTCGGATCAGATCGTGATGCGTCACTGCCCGATCGACGACCTGACGCCTGCGCAAAGCGATAGCCTGCTTGCTGCCATGCAGCCTTATTTTCAAGAGGACGGTATCAACCTCTATCCAGACCTTGCAGGTCGGTGGCTGGCACGCGGTGCGATGCTGGAAGGCCTGCGCTGCGCCAGCCCCGAGCGGGCGCTGGGCCGCGACATTGGGCCCTGGATGCCCACTGGCAACTCGGCAGCGACACTGCGCCGCCTGCAAAATGAAATGCAAATGCTGCTCTACACCCACCCGGTCAACGATGAACGGCAATCGCAAGGCCAGCCGACCATTAATTCATTCTGGATTCATGGCTGCGCCAGTCTGCCCGCAGACTACGCTACGCCGATGAGCACCGCACCCCAAGTCGACACGCAGCTGCGAAGCGCGGCGCTCTCTGGCGATTGGGCGGCCTGGGGCCAAGCGTGGCAAATGCTGGATGCCACAACCATGAAAGCACTGTGCCAAGCGATCGACCTGGGCCAAGAGGTGACACTTACCCTTTGCGGGGAACGACATACACAACGCTGGCACGCGCAAAAGCAAATGGCGTGGCAGCGCTGGCTGGCAAATCTTCGCGGCCAGTCAGTGGCTCAAACCCTGTCACAACTATGAAACTGCTTACCCGTGACGTACCACCGCGCTCGGCCTGGGCTCTGGAGCAAGCCGGCGTGCACCCCCTGCTCTCTCGCCTCTTTGCAGCGCGCGGTGTGCTCAGCGCCGAAGACCTGGACAACAGCCTGACGCGGCTGCTGCCACCCGACACCCTTAAAAACACCGACCGCGCTGCGGCACTTTTGGCCGATGCCATCGCGCAAGACCATCGCATGTGCATCGTGGCGGATTACGACTGCGACGGTGCCACCGCCTGCGCCACGGGATTGCGCGGCCTGCGCCTGTTAGGCGCCAAGCACGCGCATTACCTGGTGCCCGATCGTGTGCGCGACGGCTATGGCCTGACGCCACCGATTGCCGAGCGGGTACACGCCAGTGGTGCGCAAATTTTGATCACAGTCGACAACGGCATTGCCAGCATCGAAGGTGTTGCGCGTGCCAAGGCATTGGGACTGAAAGTTCTGGTCACCGACCATCATCTGTGCGCCGTGGTGGAAGGCCAAACCCGCCTGCCCGATGCCGATGTGATCGTCAACCCAAACCAACCCGCTTGCGACTTTGCCAGCAAATCAATTGCCGGGGTGGGCGTGATGTTCTACATCCTGATGGCTTTGCGCGCAGAACTGCGACAACGCGGTGTTATCCAGGGCAGCGGGCCGCGGCTGGACACTTTGTTGCCTTTGGTGGCGCTGGGCACCGTGGCCGACGTGGTGCAGCTCGATGCCAACAACCGCCGTCTGGTCGCCCAAGGCCTCAAACGCATCCGCGCTGGCAGCATGCCCGCTGGTATGGCCGCGCTGTTTGCCGCGGCAGGGCGCAAAACGGCAAGCGCAAGCACCTTCGATTTCGGTTTTGCCCTGGGGCCACGCATCAATGCCGCCGGGCGCCTTTCCGACATGACGCTGGGCATCGAATGCCTGCTTACCGATGACGTGTCGCAAGCACACACCCTGGCCTCGACGCTGGATGGCATCAACCGGGAGCGCCGGGACATTGAAGGCCACATGCGTGAGCAGGCGCTGGCCGTAGCCGACACTTTGTTTGAAGACAGCGAGCAAGCACCGCCAGCGATTTGCGTGTTTGACCCGGACTTTCATGAGGGTGTGGTGGGAATCGTGGCCTCGCGCATCAAAGACCGTTTTCACCGGCCCAGTTTTGTCTTTGCCAGCAGCGCAGCCGAGGGCAACAGCCATGTGCTCAAAGGTTCGGGGCGCTCGATTGCAGGCTTTCACCTGCGCGACGCGCTAGACCTGGTCGCCAAACGCCACCCCAACTTGCTTCAGCGCTTTGGTGGTCACGCCATGGCCGCTGGCTGCACTATTTTGGAAACCGGCCTGGAGACATTTGAGAGCGCCCTGGCGCAGGTCGCACAAGAATGGCTCGACCAAGCCACCTTGACCCGCACTCTGGAAACCGACGGCCCACTCGAGCCACAGTACCGCCGCCTGGATTTGGTCGATGCCTTGCAACAAGAGGTGTGGGGCCAGGGTTTTGCAGCGCCAACTTTTTGCGAAGACCTGGAAGTCGTCTCCCAGCGCCTGATTGCTGACAAGCACTTGTCGCTCAAGCTCAAGCACCAGGGCGAGCCCGTGGACGGCATGTGGTTCGGTCGCACCGAGCCCCTGCCCGCGCGTGCGCGCTTGGCCTTTCGGCTGGACGCCGACAGTTGGCGTGGCGAGCGCAAAGTACGCTTCTTGATTGAAGCCGCCGAATGAATGCCTTGCGCCTATTTCATCGGGCAGCTTAAAAAAGCGCCGCCACCTAAAATAGCCCGATGAATACCGCGCTCAACGCCGACTTGCACTGCCACTCGGTTATCTCGGACGGCACCCTGACGCCAGAAGAGCTGGCACAACGCGCAAAAGCAGGCGGTGTGCAACTTTGGGCGCTAACCGACCACGACGAGGTGGGTGGGCAAAGCCGGGCCGCCGCCGCCGCAGCAGCAGCGGGCTTGGATTACCTCACGGGTGTTGAAATTTCAGTGAGCTTTCTGGGGCGAACCGTTCACATCGTGGGCTTAGGCATTGACCCTGAGGACCAGCGCCTGTGGATTGGTCTGCAAAACACGCGCGGTGGCCGTGCACAGCGCGCACGCGACATGGCGCAGGACCTGGCGCGCGTTGGCATTCAAGGCGCTTATGAAGGCGCTCTGAAATACGCTGGTAACCACAACCTGATTTCTCGAACCCACTTCGCGCGTTTTTTGGTCGAGACCGGCGTGTGCAAAGACACCTACGAGGTGTTTCGCAAATACCTCACCGAGGGCAAGCCCGGCTTTGTCGAGCACCGCTGGGCCAGCCTGAAAGACGCCGTGCACTGGATCACCGACAGCGGTGGCGTGGCGGTAGTGGCGCACCCGGCGCGTTACGGCTTTACCGCCAACGAGGAATACGCCCTGTTCTCTGAGTTCAAGCAGTTTGGCGGCCAAGCGGTTGAAGTCGTCACCGGCAGCCACTCGCAGGCTGATGCACAAACCTATGCAGGCATTGCACTGGAATTTGGCTTGGCTGCGTCTCGCGGCAGTGACTTTCACAGCCCAGAGGAAAGCCGCACTGACTTGGGCACCCTGCCACCGTTGCCCGAGGCACTGACGCCGGTCTGGTCGCTGCTGGAGTCGCGCATTCAACGCGCCCCTGGCCTTGGCAGCCTATCGCACTGACCTCAACACTGGTGCTGCAAAAATTTATACGAACCAAGCAAGGCGGTGGCATCTTGCTGATGTTGCTGACGACCCTGTGCTTTGCAGGGATTGATACCGCCAGCAAGCACGTTGTCTCTATGGTCCCCGTGTTGATGCTGCTTTGGTTTCGTTTCGCCTTTCAGGCCAGCCTTACCTTCGTGCTGCGCTCGCGCAAAGAGGGCTTTCGACTACTGATTACCGCTAACCCACGACTGCAGGCTGCGCGCGGTTTCCTGTCCTTGTTTTCCAGCGGCTGCGCCCTCTACAGCCTGCGCCATATGCCAATGGCAGAGTTCACTTCAATCGCCATGCTCTCGCCGATGATCGCCACCGCGATGGCGGCGTTTTTTCTCAAAAGCCACGTATCGGCGCGGCGCTGGCTGCTCATGGGCGTGGGTCTGGCCGGCGTTCTGCTCATCGTTCGACCGGGTGGCCAGGTGTTTGGCTGGCACCTTATTTTTCCAGCGCTCATGGTGTTTGCCTACGCAACCTTTCAGATCATCACCAGTCTTTTAAGCGGTGAAGAAAATCCCTACACCACGCACTTTTACACCGGTCTTGCTGGCGGCATTGGCATGCTGCCACTGGTCATGTTTGTATGGGACAGCAGCGCCCTGCTCCAACACTGGCCATGGTTTGTGGCGGTCGGGATGGGCAGCACTTTTGGCCACCTGATGTTGATTCGGGCCTACAGCCGTGCCAGCCCTGTTGAACTGGCCCCCTACACCTACGCACAGCTCGCCTTTGCGACCCTGGGTGGCGCGGTGGTATTCGGCCAGTCGCCCGATGCATGGGCCTGGCTGGGCATTGCGGTGATTGCCGCCAGTGGTATTGGCAACGCGCGTGTCACCATGCAAGAGGCTGGCCTCAGGCGACAATAAGCCCATGCCTTTGGTATTTGAAGTTCACCCCGACAACCCGCAAATTCGCCTGCTCAAACAAGCCAACGCCATGCTTGAGCGCGGCGATGTGCTTGCTGTGCCCACCGACAGCAGCTATGCCGTGGTTTGCCGACTCAATGACAAAGAAGGCGTAGAGCGGCTGCGCCGCATTCGTGGCAAGGACGACAAGCACTTGCTAACCATGCTGTGCCGCGACCTCTCAGAGCTGTCAACCTATGCCCAGGTGGACAACCGCAAATACCGCATGATCAAGACCGCAACGCCAGGCGCCTATACCTTCATACTGGATGCCACCAAAGAGGTGCCGCGCAAGGTCAGCCACCCATCGCGCAAAACCGTGGGGCTGCGTGTGCCAGCCAACAAGGCCTTGCAAGAGCTGCTGGCGCTGCACGGCGCGCCCCTGCTGTCAACCACCTTGATTGCCCCCGGTGACGAACACCCGCTTAACGATGCTGACGAAATCTGCGAGCGCTTTGAAGGGCGCATTGACGCGGTGATCGACACCGGCGCCTGCCCGCGCGAGCCCACCACGGTGATTGACCTCAGTGGCGATTCGGTGGTCGTGATCCGTCAGGGGCTGGGGCTTTTGTCGGCCCTGGGCCTGTAGGGTGAGCTGCGGCGACCACGTCAGGAAACAAGCGAATTCATGGACATTGCACAACTGATTCAAACTATTGCTGTCTACGCCATACCGGTGCTGCTGTCAATCACACTGCACGAGGCGGCGCACGGCTACGTGGCGCGGTATTTTGGCGACAACACTGCCTGGATGCTCGGGCGCGTCACCCTCAACCCGCTCAAGCACATCGACCCAGTGGGCACCTTGCTGATGCCCCTGCTGCTGTACTTCGCCACCTCAGGCGCATTTTTGTTTGGCTATGCCAAGCCGGTGCCGGTGCGCTTTGGCCATTTGCGCAACCCCAAGCGCGACATGGTGTGGGTGGCACTGGCCGGGCCTGCGGCCAACTTCTTTCAGGCGCTTGCCTGGGGTGCTCTCTTTTTGATCCTGAAAATTGCCGACATCGATGAGGCGTTTTTCCTCAAGATGGCCCAAGGCGGGGTTTTGGTCAACGTGGTGATGTGTGTCTTCAACCTGTTTCCGCTGCCGCCTCTGGACGGCGGGCGTATTCTGGTGGGCTTGCTGCCACCAGGGCCGGCCATGGCCATCGCGCGCATTGAGCCCTGGGGCTTTTTCATTGTGATGGCCCTGGTGCTGGCGGGCATTGTTAGCAACCTGTGGCTGCGCCCGCTCATGGCCCTGACTTATGACATTTTGAATTTCATTTTGTACCCGCTGGCCGCGCTGGCCAATTAAGGCCCTGGCCCAGCACCTTTACCGTCAACCGTCTCGTTTTGAATCCATCATGAGTACCACGCGATTTCTCACTGGCATTACCACATCGGGCACACCACACCTGGGCAATTACGTCGGATCTATTCGGCCCTCGGTTCAGGCCAGCTTGCGCGCCGATGTGCAAAGCTTTTACTTTTTGGCCGACTACCACGCGCTGATCAAAATTGACGAGCCAGCGCGCATTCAGCGCTCAACACTTGAAATTGCAGCCAGCTGGCTGGCCGCGGGGCTTGATCCCGAGCGGGTGATTTTTTACCGCCAGTCGGACGTGCCAGAGATTCCCGAGCTCACCTGGTTTTTAACCTGTGTGCTGGGCAAAGGTGTGCTCAACCGTGCCCACGCCTACAAAGCAGCCGTGGACAAAAACACTGCAGCGGGCGTCGACCCCGATGCCGACGTTAGTGCCGGTCTGTTTATGTACCCGGTGCTGATGGGCGCCGACATTTTGATGTTCAACGCCCACCACGTGCCAGTGGGGCGCGACCAGGTGCAGCATATTGAGATGGCCCGCGACATGGCCAACAGTTTTAACCACCGCTACGGCCAGCACTTTGTGCCGCCTGAGGCTGCTGTGGACGACAACGTCGCCACGCTGCCCGGCCTGGACGGGCGCAAGATGAGCAAGAGCTACGACAACACCATCCCCTTGTTTGCCAGCCGCAGCGAATTGCAAAAACTCATCAACAGCATCGTCACCGACAGCAAACAGCCGGGCGAGCCCAAGAGCACCGAGGGTAGTGCCTTGTTTCAGATTTACCAGGCGTTTGCAAGCCCGCAGGAAACCCAGGCCTTCGCGCAGGACTTCGCACAAGGCATCGCCTGGGGGGAGGCCAAGAAAACCGTTTTTGAGCGCATCGACAGCGAGCTCTCACCCATGCGCCAGGCTTACCAAAACCTGATGAATAAACCGCAGCAAATTGAAGCCATC
>JAURGS010000141.1 GCA_030833685.1 Rhodoferax sp.
TGGTGTGAAGGTCTGGGTCTACAAAGGCGACACATTGGGCCGCAACGACCAGCCGGTGGCGGAAGCCCCCCGCACGGACGAAGAGCGCCGCCCACGTGCACCGCGTCGTGATGCCCGTCCTGGCGCTGAGCGTCCGGCTGGCCGCACCCGTCGTGCCGCTGGCACCAACGCCGCACCCACCGATGGCAGTGACAAGCCTGCAGAGGCTACTGGCGCCGCCACCAAACCCGCCGTTAAGCGCGTCCGCAAGGTAGCCGCGCCAGCTGCAGCAGCTGACGGCAAAGGAGAATAATCATGTTGCAACCCGCTCGCCGCAAATACCGCAAAGAGCAGAAAGGCCGTAACACCGGTCTGGCGACCCGAGGCAGCTCGGTCGCTTTTGGTGATTTCGGTCTGAAATGTACCGATCGTGGTCGTTTGACCGCGCGTCAAATTGAGTCTGCGCGCCGTGCCATATCGCGCCACGTCAAGCGTGGTGGCCGCATTTGGATTCGTGTTTTCCCGGACAAGCCGATTTCTCAAAAGCCTGCAGAGGTGCGTATGGGTAACGGCAAAGGGAACCCCGAGTACTACGTTGCAGAAATTCAGCCCGGCAAGATTGTGTTTGAGATTGTTGGTGTGCCCGAAGAGCTGGCGCGTGAGGCGTTTCGCCTTGCCGCTGCCAAGCTGCCGCTGCGCACGACTTTCGTCTCGCGCATGATTGGCCAGTGACCAGGAGTGACAGAGATGAAAGCAACTGAACTACGGCAAAAAGACGTGGCTGGCCTGCAGACGGAAGTCAAAGCCTTGCAAAAAGCGCACTTTGGTATGCGCATGCAAAAAGCCACACAACAGCTTAGTAACACCCAAGCGCTGCGCTTAGCGCGCCGCGATGTCGCCCGCGCCAAGACTATCTTGGCCGAAAAACTGGCGGCTGAGAAACCAGCGAATTGAGGAGCGATTCATGACGGAAGCTAAAACATCCCTGAAGCGCACCTTGGTTGGCAAGGTGGTCAGCGACAAGCGCGACAAAACCGTGACGGTGCTCATTGAGCGGCGCGTTAAACACGATCTGTACGGCAAGATCGTCGGCAAGTCGAGCAAATACCATGCGCACGACGAGAAGGGCGAATTCCATTTGGGCGACATCATTGAAATTACCGAGAGCCGGCCGATTTCAAAGACCAAAAACTGGATTGCTACCCGTTTGGTGCAAAAGGCTGCCCTGGTGTAAGCCTTTGTGCTCGGCATGACGCAGTTTTACCGGTAACGGCTCACCATGTGGGCCGTTTCTTTTTGCTTGTGAACCCGCGTGGTTCATTGAATTTTTTGAAGGAGAATTTTCATGATCAAAGTAGGCGACAAATTGCCAGCAGTCAAGCTGATGGAGTACGTAGACGTGGCCACAGAGGGGTGCAGCGTTGGACCAAACCCGGTTGATGTGGCCGCTGCCACGCAAGGCAAGACCATCGCTTTGTTTGGTCTGCCAGGCGCTTTCACCCCTACTTGCTCGGCCAAGCATGTGCCTGGCTACGTTGCCAAATTCGATGAGCTCAAAGCCGCTGGCGTTGACGAGATCTGGTGCGTGAGCGTGAATGATGCGTTTGTGATGGGTGCTTGGGCGCGCGACCAGAAAACCGACAACAAGGTTCGTATGCTCGGCGACGGCAGTGCGGACTTTGCCAAAGGCACAGGCCTGACCTTGGACTTGACAGCGCGTGGCATGGGCTTGCGCGCCAATCGATTCTCGATGCTGGTCAAGGACGGCGTGGTCAAGACGCTCAACATTGAGGCGCCTGGCAAATTTGAAGTTAGCGACGCCGACACCCTGTTGGCCCAAGCCAAGGCTTGATGCCGAAAGCTTAAGCCCAGCCCCGGGCGGGCGGGGCCAGGCTCAAAGGCGCGCCATCAGATAGTGCGCGCCTTCCAGTGGATTGTGGTAGTACGGTGGTATTTCCACAAACCCGAGGTCTTCATAAAGCCCGCGGGCGGCTTCCATGTCGCTTAAGGTGTCGAGCAAAATGCAGCTGTAGCCGGCGCGGCGTGTCAGCTCCAAAATGTCTTCGGCTAAGGCGCGTCCCAGGCCATGGCCTCGAAAAGCCGGTGGCACATACAGGCGTTTCATCTCGGCGGCATTGGGGTAATCGACCGACTCCAGCGAACGCATAGCGCAGCAGCCCGCCAGCTCCCCGCCGTATCGGACTGCACGCAGCGCGCCATGAGGGGCCATGTACGGCCCTGGCAGCGAAAGCAGCTCAGCCTCAAAGTTCTGGAAGCCCAGATCGACGCCGATGTCGTTGGCATACGCAGTGAACAGCTGTCGAATACCGTCCAGGTCCTCGGGTGTGACAGGGCTGAACAATTGAAAAGCGTCGTCATTCATGGTTGCGCGGGCCTGGGTATGTCGTTTCGTTCTGTGCGTTGCCGAATCAGGTTGGCCTTACCACCCAGAGCAAGATAGCCACGATCGCACCGCATGAGGCAAGCAGCCCCAAGGCCAGCAGGCGTGTTTTGAGGGTGTCTTGCGACGCGGGCGTCTCGGGGTCCAGGACCTTGTCGCCGGTGATCATGGCGCGAACCAGCGCTTGACGCTTGACCCAGCTGTAATACCCGATGGCCACCAAGTGCAGCAGAATCAGCGCGAGGATAATTTTTTTGCCAATTGCCGAGTGGTAGAAGGTTGCTGTTGAGACAATTTTGTTCGACACCAGTGCGGTCAGTGGCCCTGCGGCAGAGATTTCGTCGTCACTGAAAAGCCCTGTGCTCACTTGCAGCACCAAAGCGATCAGCATGGCAAACACGGATAAAGCGCCCAGGGGGCTGTGCCCGCTGTCTGTGGCGAAGTCGCGCCGGCCGCGCAGATACCGCAGCAGCTGGCTTGGAGCGTATAAAAAACTCGAAAAGCGAGACCAGTGGCCACCAAGCAGACCCCATAGCAAGCGAAACAGCAGCAAGCTGATAACAGCGTAGCCAAAGCGAAAGTGCCAGACCATGGCATTGCCACCAATCTGAGCGCTGACCACGAGCCCGACGACGCACAACACAAGTGCCCAATGGAAAAGGCGCAGAGGCAAATCCCAGATCCGGATCGGTCGGTGTGACGTCATTCCTGCAAAGGCGTGCAATGATTTCCGAAGCGCACTACACTGAGCGCCTCGTGTTGAGTTTATCTAGAGAAGGCATTTAATCATGATTTTGAAAATTGCAGCCGCCCTTGGTCTTGCGATGAGTATGGCTCTGCCTGCGCACGCTCAGTTCGCCAAGCCAGAAGATGCCATTAAATACCGCCAAAGTGCGCTGTTCGTTATGGCGCAGAATTTTGGACGGGTCGCAGCCATGGCTTCAGGCAAGGCACCGTATGACGCCAAAGTGGCAGCAGAAAGTGCAGAAGTAGCGGCTTACATGAGCAAGCTGCCTTGGGCCGGCTTCACCCCACAGAGCGACCTAGGTGATACCAAGGCCAAACCCGAAATTTGGTCCAACCGTGCCAAATTCGATGACCTGGGTAAAAAGGTTCAAGCCGAGCTCGACAAGTTGGCAGTGGCGGCTAAGGCCGGCAATCTAGACGCCATCAAGCCAGCTGTTGGCGCAGTCGGAAAGGCCTGCAAAAACTGCCACGACGACTTCAGGGCCAAGTAAGCATCGCAGCCTGACTTGATTGGGCTTAGCCCAGGTCAGCTTGAGTCGGGCAGCCTGTGCTGGATTGCATCCAGTTGCCCTGGGTTGCGAATGGCGGCCATAGCTTCGAGCCATTTTTCGTGTGGCCCCTTCATTGCTGGTCATAGGCCAAAGGCCTGCGCAGCCAGACCTAGGTTGATGGACAGATCAGTCAGCAGCCACGGCTGGTTAAAAAGGCGCGAGCGCACCAACCCATGCCCACGTGCGTGGCACTGGCCCCTGAGTCGGCGGGCATAATCCATTAACGCGCTCTAAGTTATGCCTCGCGGTGCTGTAGGCACGCTGCGGTTGGCGAAACAGATCATGAATAACGGGATTTTTATCATTGCACATGCGCCTTTGGCCACTGCCTTGCGGCAGTGCGCCCTGCATGTGTATCCGGACGCTGCACCCCGGGTGGTCGCATTCGATGTAGCGCCTACGGCGACGATTGCAGAAACCCTTGGCGAGGTGCGAAACCGCATGCGTGAGTTCAATCTGGACGGTTTGCTGGTTTTGACTGACGTGTTCGGTGCCACACCTTGCAATGTGGCGCAAGCCCTTCCCGATGGGGTCCATGTTCGCCTGTTGGCGGGCGTCAACCTGCCAATGTTGCTGCGAGCGGTGAACTACCTTGATCAGCCTTTGGAAGACTTGAGTGAAAAAGCGCTCGCCGGTGGCGCCCAGGGCATGATGCAGGTGTCGTGCGCACCCCCCGTCACATCCAACACCGCGGCTCATGATTAAAAGCACAGTCACCATCAGCAACAAGCTGGGGCTGCATGCTCGCGCGTCTGCCAAACTGACCAAGCTGGCAGGCAGTTTTGCCTGTGAGGTCTGGATGTCCCGTGGGGAGCGTCGGGTGAACGCCAAGAGCATCATGGGTGTGATGATGCTTGCTGCAGGCATTGGCGCGCAGGTGGAGATTGAAACCAACGGCGACAAAGAACAAGAGGCGCATGACGCGATTTGCGCTTTGATCGCGGACAAGTTTGGGGAAGGCGAGTGACCTTCTCTATTCACGGCCTGCCCGTTGCGCGCGGTATCGCTATCGGCCGAGCCGTGGTGGTGGGCTCCACTCGGATGGATGTTGCGCACTACTTCATCGAGCCGGCGCAAATTGTTGCGGAGCTGGAGCGTGTTCGTGATGCGCGCGACGCTGCTGTGCACGAAATCCACCGCATGCAAGAGTCCATTGAGCAAATGGGACCGAAGGACACGCCGCATGAATTACGTGCCCTGCTTGACGTGCACTTGATGCTGTTGCAGGACGAGGAGCTCGAGGAGGGCGTCAAGTATTGGATCAAGGAGCGTCTGTACAACGCGGAGTGGGCTTTGGTCAGCCAGCTTGAGGTGGTTAGCCGACAGTTCGATGAGATGGAGGATGACTACTTGCGTGAGCGCAAGGCGGATCTGGAGCAGATCACCGACAAGATTTTGCAGGCCATGCGCGGCATGCCCTCGCAGCTGGCCCCGCCTTCAGAGGCAGGCGCATCGAAAGGTGAGCAGCAAGCCTTGATGCTCGAGGATAAGACCGATGTGCCGCTGATTTTGGTGGCCCATGATCTGTCCCCCTCCGACATGCTGCATTTCAAGCAAAGTGTTTTCGCTGGGTTTGTCACCGACGTGGGCGGTAAGACTTCGCACACGGCAATCGTTGCCCGAAGTCTGGATATTCCTGCGGTTGTGGGTGCGCGCCTGAGCAGTCATCTGGTCAAGCCCGATGACTGGGTGATTATTGACGGGGATAGCGGCGTGATTGTGGTCGACCCATCGCCAATTATTTTGGCCGAGTACACCTACCGTCAGCGTCAAGTTGTGTTGGCCAGAGGGCGTCTGCAGCGTTTGTTGCACACACCAGCAGTTACCCGTGATGGCGAAAAAGTTGAGCTCCTTGCCAATATTGAAATGCCTGATGACGCGGCCAATGCAGTGGCCAGTGGTGCGGTAGGCGTTGGCCTGTTTCGAAGCGAATTCTTGTTCATGGGGCGCCAAGGTGATTTGCCCAACGAGGATGAGCAGTACCTGGCCTATCGCAGTGCCGTAGAGGGCATGCAAGGCCTGCCCGTGACGATCAGAACCGTCGATGTGGGCGCGGACAAGCCCCTGGATGACGCCTTACGTGATACGGCGCACTTAAATCCAGCGCTGGGTTTGCGTGCGATCCGCTGGTGCCTGTCTGACCCGGCCATGTTTCTGACTCAGCTGCGCGCCATGTTACGGGCGGCAGCCCATGGTCAGGTTCGGATCTTGATCCCCATGCTGGCCCATGCCAGCGAGATACGCCAAACCCTCTCCATGGTCGACCATGCGCGCGCGCAACTTGATAACCGCGGTGTGCCCTACGGCGATGTGCAAATTGGCGCCATGATCGAGATTCCAGCTGCCGCACTGATGGTCAAGTTGTTTTTGAAACATTTCGACTTCCTCTCCGTCGGAACCAACGATCTGATTCAGTACACATTGGCTATTGACCGCGCAGACGAGACCGTGGCGCACCTTTATGACCCTTTGCATCCCGCGGTATTAGGCCTGCTGGCCAACACCATTGAGCAAGGGCGCCTGGCGGGAAAACCCGTGAGCGTGTGCGGTGAGATGGCGGGTGACCCGCAGCTCACGCGCCTGCTATTGGGGCTGGGCTTGCGCAGCTTCTCCATGCAACCAGCGCAAATCCTGTCTGTCAAACAAGAGGTGTTGCGCGCAGACGCGTCCAAGCTGACGCCTTGGGCGCAAGAGGTGATCGCCGACGAGCACCCGGCCTCGCTTCTGATCGAGTCTTAGTAGGCCAGGGCGCACTGGCCTGACCAGGACATTGCATCCTGGCCATAGGCGTGAACGACAAGTTAGCGGCTGCTGGGAAAGCTAAATACTGTGCCTTCACGCACGCCCGCAGAGGGCCAGCGCTGTGTGATGGTCTTGCGCTTGGTGTAAAAGCGCACCGCGTCAGGGCCGTAGGCATGCAGGTCGCCAAACAGACTGCGCTTCCATCCGCCAAAGGAATGGTAGGCCACTGGCACGGGCAAAGGCACGTTCACACCGA
>JAURGS010000142.1 GCA_030833685.1 Rhodoferax sp.
TGGCTCATCACTTTTTGGGCCTGGGCCGGCTCGAACATGTCACGCACCACAGCACGCGAAACCACAATGCCCGCGCCAGTGGTCAAGCCCTGGACAGCACGAAAGAAAACCAGTTGACCGATCGTCTGGGACAAGGCACAGCCCATTGAGGCCAACGTGAAGGCCGCCAGGCCCCACAACACGACGGGGCGACGACCGACGCTGTCCGAAATAGCGCCATGAAACAAGCTCATGAAGGCAAAACCAAACAGATAAGCCGACAAAGTCTGCTGCATCTGAACTGGCGTGGCATCAAGCGCCTGTCCGATGCCTGCAAAAGCTGGCAAGTAGGCATCGATCGAAAAAGGGCCCAACATGCCCAAAAGCGCTAGCAACAAGGCCAGCCCCCAGCGCGGACCCTTCCAAAGGTCACGTGCGTTGGGGTTCATCGGTACCGCCCGAACACCATGACAGGCTGAGCTGCAGGGCTCACGCGCTGAATAAAAAGTTCATCACATCGCCATCGTGCACGACATACTCTTTGCCTTCGCTGCGCATCTTGCCAGCGTCCTTGGCACCTTGCTCGCCACCAAAAGCAATGTAGTCATCAAAGGCAATCGTCTGGGCACGGATATAGCCTTTTTCAAAATCGGTATGAATGACACCTGCCGCTTGCGGCCCAGTGTCGCCAACGTGAATCGTCCAGGCGCGCACCTCTTTGACCCCCGCGGTGAAATAGGTCTGCAGGCCCAGCAGCTTGTAGGCGGCCACGATCAGCCGGTTCAGACCGGGCTCGCTTTGGCCAAGTTCCTCGAGAAACATTTTTTTATCGTCTTCATCCATGTCGGCCATCTCGGCCTCGATCTTGGCGCAAATCGCCACCACCGGCGCGTTCTGCGCCTGGGCAAACTGCTCTAGTCGAGCCAGCATGGGATTGTTTTCAAACCCATCCTCGGCAACATTGGCCACAAACATGGCACTTTTGGCAGTGATCAGAAACAGCTGCTTGAGCAAAGGCTGCTCTTCCTTGGAAAAGGCGATGGTTCGCACCGGCTTGGCCTCATTGAGCGCAGCCTGACAGCGCTCGAGAATGCTGACATATCGGGCAGCCTCTTTGTCGCCACCGGACTTGGCGACCTTGGTGTAGCGCGCTAGCGACTTCTCCACCGTGGCCAGGTCAGCCAGGCACAGTTCGGTCTGAATCACCTCGATATCGGCAATCGGGTCGACCCTGCCTGCCACATGCACCACGTTGTCATCTTCAAAACAACGCACCACATTAATGATGGCGTCGGTTTCGCGAATATGCGCCAAAAACTTATTACCCAGGCCCTCGCCCGTGCTGGCCCCCGCCACAAGCCCGGCAATGTCGACAAACTCCACGATCGCCGGTTGAATCTTTTGCGGATGAACAATCGCGGCCAGGGCCTGCAGGCGCGCATCAGGCACCTCCACAATGCCCACATTGGGCTCGATCGTGCAAAAAGGGTAATTTTCTGCCGCAATGCCCGCTTTGGTCAGTGCGTTAAACAGGGTTGACTTGCCCACATTGGGCAAGCCCACGATGCCACATTTCATAAACCGTCCTCAAACTGCAGGGTGCATGGCGCACACTGAACATGGGATTATCCATGAGGGCTTACAAGAGCCCAGCTCCTAAAATGCAAGCCATGACGTCTAGCTATGACATCTGCATTCGGGGCGGGGGCATTGTGGGCCATACGCTGGCACTTTTGCTCGCCAGGGATCGCTGGCGCGTGGCGTTGGTGATCAACACGCCCGCCACAACTGCTGGCAAAGACGTCCGAGCCTACGCACTTAACGCCAAATCCAAACACTTGCTTGAGTCGGTTAAGTGTTGGCCTGATGCCCTGCACGCCACCGCCGTGCAGCGCATGGATGTCTTCGGCGACCGCGAAGGTCGTGTGCAGTTCAGCGCGGCAAATTTGGCTGTGGATGCACTGACCTGGATTGTTGATGTCGAGCCGCTTGAAGCGCTGTTGTCCCAGGCGGCGCGTTACCAACCCAGCCTGGATGTCATGTCCGACGCGGTCGACGCCCCCCTGACCGTCATTTGTGAAGGCAAAGACAGTCCGCTGCGCCAGTCCCTGGGCGTGAGCGCGCAAACATCACCCTATCCCCAGCGCGCCGTGGCGGCTCGTCTGCGGGCACAGCAGGGCCACGGCCAAGTAGCGCGGCAATGGTTTCACGAAGGCGACATTCTGGCTTTGCTGCCCACCGAGGGCGCACTGGGTCACGAGGTCGCTCTGGTCTGGTCCTTGCCGGAACAACGCGCCCATGACCTACAGCACGCTGACGCAGACGTTTTCGCGCAAGCCGTGGCCAGTGCCTGTGCGCACGCCCTGGGCCCGATGACACTCACTTCCGAGCGCCAATCCTGGGCACTGCAGTCAACCATGGCTGAGCGCTGGTTTGGTCGCTGGCCACAATCTGGGTCGTCCTCTGATCGGGCATGGGTGCTGGCTGGTGACGCCGCACATACAGTCCATCCCTTGGCGGGCCAAGGCCTTAACCTTGGTCTGGCCGATGCGCTGGAGCTGACCGACCTTCTTCGCAACAAAGCGCCGTGGCGCTCTGTCGCCGATTTGCAGCTGCTGCGCCGTTATGAGCGCAGCCGGCGCACGCAAGCCACAGCCACCGACCTGACACTCAACGGCCTACAGAAATTGTTCGCCCAGGAACATCCGGCCTTGCAACGGCTTCGTAACCTGGGCATGCAAGGCTTCGAACGCATGAATGGGCTCAAAACCTGGGTCGCCAGGCAAGCCATGGGCATTTAATTAACAAGGAAATATCACCATGAAACAACTTCTATCGCGCGCCAGCCTGGCACTGGGCCTGATCGGCCTGGCTTTTGCGGCGCTTGCGCAAGAGGCCACCATTCGCAAAAACCTGGCTGAGCGCATCCCACAACTACCCAAAATTGATGAGGTCAGCAAAACGCCGATTCCAGGGCTTTACGAAATCCGCATCAATGGCGCTGACATCTACTACACCGATGCCGAAGCCAACTACCTGGTGCAGGGCAGCTTGTTTGACACCCGAGAAAAGCGCAACCTGACCGAAGAGCGTGTTGAAAAACTCAGCGCGGTGAGCTTCGATAGCCTGCCGATCAAAGACGCATTCACCATGGTTCGTGGCAACGGCAAGCGAAAGATCGCTGTGTTTGCCGACCCCAATTGCGGCTTTTGCAAACGCTTTGAGCGCGATCTTGCCAAGGTAGACAACATCACTGTTCACCTCTTTCTCTACCCGATTCTGGGTGCCGACTCCACTGAAAAATCGCGAAACATCTGGTGTGCCAAAGACAAGAGCAAGGTCTGGAATGACTGGATGCTCAATGCCACGACACCCGCCACAGCCAGCTGCGACACCGCAGCGCTCACGCGCAACGTCGCCTTTGGCCAAAAATACCGCATCACCGGCACCCCAACGGTGATCTTTGCCAACGGCAAGCGCGTACCCGGGGCCATCAGCACAGAGCAAATTGAGGCCAACCTGGCGAGCGCCGGCAGCTAATGGCCAAATCGCTGCAAGCGCCCATCCACTGCGACGTTCGCATCCAGGACGTCCATGCGCATCGCTTTGCGGTCACGCTAACGGTACCCCAACCACCGGCAAAGCTCATCGTGCGCCTGCCAGTCTGGATTCCTGGCAGCTACCTGATACGGGAGTTTTCAAAAAATCTCGATAGCCTGCAAGCGCAGCAGGGCAAGCGGGGCCGGCCCGTCCAGCAGTTGGACAAACACAGCTGGGCTGTTTCTTGCCAGGGCAGCGGCTCGCTGGTCTTGAGCTATGAAGTCTACGCTTTTGATCGATCGGTACGCAGCGCCTACCTGGATAGCCAGCGCGGGTTTTTCAATGGGACCAGCCTGTTCTTGATGGTGGAAGGCCGGCGCGACCAGGTTCATCATTTGAGCCTTAGCGCCCAAGGCTTGCCTGCGGGCTGGCAGGTCGCCTGTGCGCTGGACCCACTCAAAACCAGTCGGCGTGGCAGTGGCACATACCTGGCACCTGACTACGATGCGCTGGTAGACGCGCCCGTTGAAATGGGTAACTTCTGGAGCGGCCAATTCAACGCTGTTGGTGTTGCGCACCGCTTTGTGGTGGCCGGCGCCCCGCCCAATTTTGATGGACAGCGCTTGCTGGCAGATACCCGGACGATTTGCGAAACAGAAATTGCTTTCTGGCACGGCAAGCAGCGTGGCGCCAAGAACGGGCCACGCCAGCGCAACTACCTGTTCATGCTCAATGCCGAGGACAACGGCTACGGCGGACTGGAACACCGCCACAGCACGGCCTTGATTTGCAAGCGAGCCGACCTGCCCCAGATCGGACAGGCCAAAAAGCTCAAAGCCAGTGATGGCTACACCACGCTGTTGGGCTTGATCAGCCACGAATACTTTCACACCTGGAACGTCAAGCGATTGCGCCCGTCCGAGTTCACGCGTTACGACTACGCAAGCGAGAACTACACCGAACTTCTGTGGTTTTTTGAGGGCTTTACCAGCTACTACGACGACTTGATACTGCGCAGAGCAGGTCTGATTGACGACGTGGCCTACCTGGCACTGGTGTCCAAAAATATCAACGCGGTGTTGCAAACACCCGGGCGACTGGTGCAAAGCGTGGCACAAGCCAGCTTTGATGCCTGGGTCAAGTACTACCGCCAGGACGAAAACACACCCAACACCACGGTTAGTTACTACCTCAAGGGGGCGCTGGTCGCCCTGTGCCTGGACCTGAGCTTGCGCCAAAGCGGGCGCACCCACCTGGATGCCGTGATGCGGGCGCTTTGGCAGCGCTGCGATGGTGGCCCAATGACAGAAGCGGACCTGCTGGCGGTTCTGCAGTCATTGTCGGGAGAGTCGTTTGACAAGCGTTTGCAGGATTGGGTTCACAGCACCAAAGAATTGCCTGTCATCGAATTGCTGCAAGCGCAAGGTGCCAAGCTCGATACCGAAGTCGCGCCCATGGCCGAGCGCCTGGGTCTACGGGTAAGTGAGCAAAGTGGCGTACAAATCAAGGTGGTGTTGCAGGGCGGTGCAGCCCAGAAAGCAGGCATGGCGCCAGGCGACGAATGGCTGGGTGTAGAAGTTGGCTCTGGCAAACAAGCGCAAGGCTGGCGCTTGGCCAAGCTCGACGACTTGCAGATGTACCTGGGGCAAGCCAAGTCTTGCGTGGCCTTGGTCAGCCGTGACAAGCGCCTGCTTCGCCTGAAACTGGCGTTGCCTGCCCCAGCTCGCCGCCTGATGTTGTCACCTCAGAACGCAGCGAAGCTTGCCGCATGGCTGACGCCAACGCCGCATGAAACAAAAACCATCAAATAGCTGGAGAAGCCATGACTTACGAATGCATCCAAGTTCGCACCGAGGCTGACAAGGTTGGCATCATCACCTTAAGCCGCCCCAAGCAGCTCAACGCCCTGAGCGATCAGTTGATGACGGAGCTGGGCAGCGCACTCAAGGCATTTGATGCAGACGATGCCATTCGCTGCATGATCATCACCGGCAGTGAAAAAGCCTTTGCCGCTGGTGCGGACATCGGCAACATGGCGACCTACAGCTTTTCTCAGGTGTACAAAGAGGATTACATTTCGCGCAACTGGGAAACGGTGCGCTCAGTGCGCAAACCGGTGATCGCGGCAGTCAGCGGCTTTGCGCTGGGCGGCGGCTGCGAGCTGGCCATGATGTGCGATTTCATCATTGCCGCAGACAACGCACGCTTTGGGCAACCTGAGATCAAACTGGGCATCATCCCAGGCGCCGGCGGCACGCAGCGTTTGCCAAGAGCGGTCGGTAAGGCCAAGGCCATGGACATGGCGCTAACCGGGCGCATGATGGACGCCAATGAGGCCGAGCGCGCAGGCCTGGTCAGCCGGGTGGTCCCTCTGGACAAACTGATGCACGAGGCGCTCGGTGCGGCCCTGGTCATCAGCGATTTTTCAATGTTGGCCACCATGGCGGCCAAAGAATCGGTCAACCGCGCCTTTGAAAGCGGCTTGGCCGATGGCGTGATGTTCGAGCGTCGCATGTTCCATGCCTTGTTTGCCACCAGCGATCAAAAAGAAGGCATGGACGCTTTTGTCAACAAACGCAAGGCACAGTTCAGCGACCGCTAAGCCTGTGCGTCATCCCCCTGGGCGAGCCCAGAGGTGACTGTCAACGGTACGGAAAACCTGTCTGCCAAGGCTATAATTGCGCTCGGTGATATAGCTCAGTTGGTTAGAGCGCAGCATTCATAATGCTGATGTCGGTGGTTCAAGTCCACCTATCACCACCAAATCTCTGAAATCCCGACGCTGGCGCGATCGGGATTTTTTTTGGCCATCCGCAAACAGTACGCAATGCAGTAACACCATGCCCGACCGACAGAGCCCTCACCGATTCCTCACACTGAGCAATGACGCATTACTCCATGCTAGGCCCAGCCTCACTACCAGTTTCCTGGGGGAGTCGGATACCCACGAGAAATCGCCGTTTAAACTTTGCTCGCTTACCAGATCAACCGACCAAGATCGCAGTTTTTTTCGTTGACTTTTCGGCCGAGTGGGCCACATTCGTCCCTCTTAGTTCAGGGTCAGTGGCTGGCTTGTGGTCTACTTCGGCACCCAAATCAACTTGATTGAC
>JAURGS010000143.1 GCA_030833685.1 Rhodoferax sp.
TACAACTAGTGATAGTATAAGTACATTTAGTGCTAGCATTAGTTCCTTTACTGGTAGTATTAGTACAACTAGTGCTAGTATAAGTGCAATTAGTGCTAGACTTAGTTCAATTAGACCAACGCTGCTGCTGGCGCTGTACAAGGCCTCGCTTCTGGCGCGGCTGGCCCGTGCCGGAACTCAAGAGGCCTTGATGCAGGACTATGTGAAATTTGCGCGCGCCAAAGGCGTTTCCGAGAGCCGAATTCTGTTTGTTCATGTGCTCAAAAACATCATGATCCCTATCGTCTCCGTGCTCGGTTTGGAGTTGGGGTCAATGATTGCCTTTGCCGTGGTCACAGAGACTGTGTTTGCCTGGCCCGGTATGGGCAAGCTTTTGATTGATTCGATCACTAAGCTTGATCGGCCGGTGATCGTGGCTTACCTGATGATGACCGTCCTGATGTTCGTTACCATCAACCTCATCGTCGATCTGGTTTACACCTGGTTGGACCCCCGAGTGCGCTTGACCGCAGAGCCCGCGTGATGGATTTGGCCCTTCGTTGCCTTTTGTTTGCCGCAGGCCTGTGGCTGTTTCGTTATGCCTTGCGAGGCTTTGGTCGGGAATATTTCAATGGGGTGGGCGCCTACATCAGCACAGGCGTGTTGCTTGTGTTTTTGTTTCTGGCGGTCTTTTCACCCGAACTGTCACCGCAAAACCCCTATGACTTGGCGCAACTCAGCATCATGGACGGGCGTCTCCCGCCGGGCACTGCCAGCGCCGAAGGCCCCATGGTGTTTCATCTGGGCACCGACGATCAGGGGCGCGACATTCTGTCGGGCATTCTCTATGGTTTGCGGGTGTCGTTGACGGTCTCACTGGTGGCCACGCTGGTGGCCATGAGCTTGGGTGTGGTGGTGGGTATCTACGCGGCGTGGGTGGGGGGGCGTATCGAGAGTGTTCTCATGCGCCTGGTTGACCTGCAGTTGTCATTTCCTTCGATTCTGGTGGCGCTGATGCTGATGGCCGCGTTTGGGCGGGGCCTGGATAAGGTTGTGATCGCGCTGGTCATTGTTCAGTGGGCTTACTATGCGCGGACAGTTCGGGGAACAGCCCTGTCGGAGTCACAGCGCGACTATATCTCTGCGGCACGTTGTCTTGGGCTGTCAGGACCACGTATTCTTTTTCGTCACTTGCTGCCCAACTGTTTGCCGCCACTGCTGGTTATCTCAACGATCCAGGTGGCCAACACCATTGTGCTGGAGAGCTCCTTGTCCTTTCTGGGCGTTGGGGTCCCGATCACCAGTCCTTCGCTGGGGCTGCTCATTGCAAACGGCTACGGTTTCATGCTGTCAGGGCAGTACTGGATGAGCATGTTTCCGGGCGTTGCCTTGCTGTGCATTGTGGCTGCCATCAATTTGGTTGGCGATCGTTTGCGCGACACCTTGAACCCACGGTTGCACCGATGAATGTTTTAGAAGTTCAGCAGCTGAAAACGCATTTTTTCACTCGCGCAGGGGTTGTCAAAGCCGTCGATGGCGTGGATTTTTCCTTGGCCAAAGGAAAGGTACTGGGCCTGGTTGGCGAGAGCGGCTCGGGTAAGTCGGTAACTGGTTTTTCTGTGCTGCGCCTGATTGAGGAGCCCGGCCGAATCGTTGGTGGTCGTATCCTGTTTCACGGCCAGGATCTGGCTGGGCTGTCGGATGCGCAGATGCGTGAGATTCGTGGTGACCGGATTGCCATGATTTTTCAGGATCCGCTCATGACCCTCAATCCGGTTCTGCGCATTGATACCCAGATGGTGGAGGCGGTGCAGTCGCACCACCGCGTGAGCAGGCGTGCCGCATTGGCGCGCTCAGTCGACGTTCTTAGCCGTGTGGGCATCACCGGCGCGCAAGACCGCTTGTCCTCATATCCACACCAGTTCTCAGGGGGCATGCGCCAGCGGGTGGCCATTGCCATTGCATTGCTCAATGAGCCTGATCTGATCATTGCAGATGAGCCAACCACTGCTTTGGATGTGACGATTCAAAGTCAGATCCTCAGTGAGGTCCAGGCATTGACCCGGGACACTGGTACGGCCCTGATTTGGATCACACATGATTTGGCTGTTGTGGCAGGCATGGCTGACGAGATTGCCGTGATGTACGCCGGTCGAATTGTGGAGACCGGGCCAACTGATCGTGTGCTCGCCGAGCCTTGCCACCCGTACACCCGCGGTTTGTTGGGATCTATTCCTGGTCAGGGGCAACGGGGCCAGCCCTTGCTTCAAATCCCAGGTATGGCGCCAAATATGGCGAACCTACCGCAAGGCTGTACGTTTGCGCCGCGATGTCCTGTAGCCTTGGCCGACTGCACCTCGCAAGCACCACAGGTCACCTGGCTCTCAGGGCAGCGTAACGTGCGCTGCCATCATCCTGTCGCAGTGGGGTCAACAGCATGAGCGCTCTGTTGCAAGTCAAAGGCGTAAGCCGGCGTTTCGTGACCGAGCCTGGGGTGATCGAAAAGTTAGCAGGCTGGCTTGGCGCCAACACCGCAACAAAAACTGTTCACGCGGTTGACGAGGTTTCGTTTGATGTGGCTCGTGGTGAGGTTGTTGGACTGGTAGGCGAGTCCGGTTGTGGCAAGTCCACGCTCGGGCGCATGATTGCTGGTTTGCTTGCACCAAGCGGGGGTGAGTTGTTGTACGACGGCAGGCCTTTGTCCATGGGCGCAGATTTGGCCGCGCGCCGGGCCCGGCTGCGTCTTCAAATGATTTTTCAGGACCCGATGTCCTCGCTCAATCCGCGTATGAAGGTTCGCGACATCATTGGCGAGGCTGCCGTGTTGCACGGGATGACCACGGCTGCTGAGCGCGACGACTATGTTGGCACTTTGCTTGAGAAGGTGGCGCTGGATCGCAGCTATGGCGAGCGTTATGCGCATCAATTTTCTGGTGGGCAGCGCCAGAGGATCTGCATCGCAAGAGCGCTGGCCGTTCGTCCTGATTTTTTGATTTGCGACGAAAGTGTTGCGGCCTTGGATGTATCGATTCAGGCGCAGATCATCAACTTATTTCAACAGCTCCGCAAAGACCTGGGGCTGACTTACCTGTTTATCAGTCACGACCTGGGTGTTATCCAACATCTGGCCGATCGGGTGGTGGTGATGTACCTGGGCAGGGTGGTGGAAACCGGGCCGGCTCAAGCGCTGTTTGCCAAACCACTGCATCCCTACACCCAGGCCCTGCTAGAGCAGGTGCCCAAGCTGCACGCTGGCAAACGGGCGTTCATTCCGATCAAGGGAGAAATCGCGTCGCCTTTGAACCCGCCCGCGGGTTGCCATTTTCACACCCGCTGTCCCCAGGCGGGTCCCCGCTGCCAAAAGGAGCGGCCGGCCATTCAATTGATGGGAGAGCAGACCGTGGCCTGTCATTTGCATTTCGGAGGTACCCGATGAGCTTGGTCGTACCTGGCGTTTTGGTGATTGAGGGCGAGGCGTCTCAGTCTTCCCCCTTGGTTTTGGACAGCCCGCACTCGGGCACCGACTACCCGGCAGATTTTCAGCATCAGGCTGATCCAGCTCGGCTCAGGCAGGCCGAGGATACGCATGTACACACCCTATGGAGAGGGGCGGTTGACCAAGGTGCCGTGTTGTTGCATGCGCTTTTTCCTCGGGCCTATGTCGATGCCAATCGCGCTGATGACGACATTGACCCAGCGCACCTGGAGGGCACCTACCCAGAGCAACTTCGACCCACGGTCAAAAGCCAGCTTGGCATTGGTTTGTGCTGGACGCGTGTACCTCCCGAGGGGGAGCCGATGTATCCCAAGGCCTTGACCGCAAGCCAGGTTCTCGCCAGGGTGAACACCTACCATCGGCCCTACCATCAGCAGCTGCGCCGCCTGCTTGATGCATCGCACCAGCGCTGGGGCTCGGTGTGGCATGTGAACTGCCATTCCATGCAAAACCAGGCATCGGCCATGTCGACACAGCCACGGGGGACGTTGCGCCCCGATTTCGTCCTGGGCGACCGCGACGGCAGCACCGCACAGGTGCAATTTTCCCAAGTGACGGCAGAGTTTTTGAAGAATAGGGGCTATGTGGTGACCATCAACGACCCCTACAAAGGCATGGAGCTGATTCGGGCCAATGGCGACCCTGCGCGCGGTCGCCATTCCATGCAAATTGAGGTCAATCGGCGCTTGTACATGGACGAGGTCACCCGCGAGCCTCACAGTGGGTTCGGCGACTTGCAAGCCACCTTCGCTGCCCTGTCAGCACATCTATTGACGTATATCGCCGGACAACTGAAAGGACCCCAATCATGAGCAGCTCGGCAACAGGCCTGCCCAACATTTACGCCGTAGAAATTCAAAAGCCTGACCTTAGCAAGTACGCCAGTGGTAACACCGGGATTCCCTATGTCTGGACTTATGACAGTGGGGTTGCGGGCCCGCATGTGGCTTTGACCGCGCTGGTGCATGGCAACGAGCTGTGCGGGGCTGTCACCTTGGATTGGCTGATGGGGATGAATCTGAGGCCAACCAAAGGCCGCTTGTCTTTTGCATTTGTTAACGTCGCAGCCTTTGATTTGTTCGACCCCCAAGTGCCAGATGGCTCTCGGTGGGTAGATGAAGACTTCAATCGGCTTTGGGCCCCTGGTAGGCTGGCAGATTCCAGCAAGCCAGTGACGCACGAGGTTCGCCGCGCGCTTGAATTGGAGCCTTGGCTTAAGACCGTGGACTATTTACTGGATATTCACTCCATGCAGCACAAGACCGAGGCGCTCATCATTGCCGGGCCTTTGGACAAGGGGCAGCAGTTCGCGCGTGACATTGGTTGGCCCGATGTCATTGTGTGTGATGAGGGGCATGCCGAGGGCATGCGCATGCGTGACTACGGTGATTTTGGTGATCCCGCCTCGCCGCGCCAGGCTGCGTTGGTGGAGTGTGGGCAGCACTGGGAGTCCGAGTCCGTTGAAGTGGCCAAGGATTGCGCCGTCGGATTTTTGCGGCGAACTGGCGTCGTGTCACCCGATTTTCAGTCACAGCGCATGACGCAGCGGCCACAGCGAACGCCCAAGCGCGTGTATTGGGTGTCCGGGCCAGTCACCATCAAGACTGAGCGCTTTGTATTTGCGCAGGATTGGCGCGGCTTTGAGCATTTGCCTAAGGGGACCTTGATTGGGCATGATGATGATGAGCCGGTGTACGCGCCGCATGAGCCTACCGTCTTGATCATGCCCTCCAGGCGATTGTGGGTGGGTAAGACGGCTGTCCGACTGGCTTACCCGGTGACGGGTGAGACAGCATCCCAGTCGCATTGACGGCGCGTGGGCAGGGTGTGACCCCTATGCGCTGCGCCGCCAGCATGGCTTGAGGCGCTCAATGGCTTGCGTGGGTCTGGGCAAAGACATCTAAAAGAGGGCGAAGAGCATGGCGAAATTTGGCAACCCCTTGGAGCGCTGGAATAGCCGTTTTTCCCAGAACGGGTACCTATTCGGCGAGGAGCCCAATGCGTACTTGCGCCAGCATGCGCCACTGCTCATAGGCAAAGGCAAGACCCTGTGCGTGGCCGACGGCGAGGGAAGAAACAGCGTTTGGCTGGCTCGGGCAGGGCATACCGTCACGGCGTTTGACTTCGCACCCCCTGCGGTCGCCAAAGCCAGACAACTGGCTCGGCGCCACCAGGTTCACCTTGACTTGCATTGCTGTGACTGGATCAACTTTGACTGGCGCGAACAGGTTTTCGACAACGTTGTGGGTGTATTTTTTCAGTTTGTCGATCCGCAAGACCGCGCGATTCTCTTCAGCAAGATGAGTTCAGCACTCAAGCCAGGTGGTGTCATGCTGATTCAGGGTTACCACACCGATCAACTTGAGTTCAACACCGGCGGCCCTGGTGTTCTGGAAAACCTTTACACCGAAGAATTGATGCGTACCTCATTTCCCGAGCTGTCGGTTCAAGACCTTCGGGTCTACCGGCAAGAGATTCAGGAGGGCACCGGGCACTGTGGCATGTCGGCGCTGGTGGGTTATGTTGGCGTTAAAGACCTGCCAGCACCTGATAAGCCCTAGCCGGATCTGGCTTTGCAAAATGCAGGGCCGGTCTCACCAAGGTCTGCATCGGATGTTTGCTTTGGGGTGGCCCAACTTGGCATCGGCTAAGTGGCGTGCTCGCCCCGCAGCACATAGGTCTGAATGGCGCCAATGCCTTTGGCTTGCATCAGGCCTCGGGACTCACAATCAAACGCGTCGCGAAGCTGGTAGTAAACCTGTTCGCTCACGCACACGGCACTGACCTGTCCGCTGGACTCGATGCGCTTGGCTGTGTTCACCGCATCGCCCCACAAGTCGTAACAAAGCCGGGCTGAGCCAATCACACCAGCCACAGCGGGGCCGCAATGTATGCCCACCCGCAATTCCAGGGGTAAGTCACGTTCCCGGGCATAGGCCTGGCAGGCTTTAATCATGTCCAGGCCAAAGCGTGCCA
>JAURGS010000144.1 GCA_030833685.1 Rhodoferax sp.
ACCAGATCACGGCCGGCCTTGTCCTCGTCGGTCAGCGCCAGGCGGCAGCAGGCACCCTCCTCGGTGAAGCCGATTTCAGCCAGACGGTGGATGCGCTGCATCAGCCGGTCCGAGTTGATGCGGAGTTGTTCGGTTTTCATGAGCAGTCTTGCAGTGAAGTAGTCCTCGCTACAAGCATAGATGTTTCAGGCTGAACGCCTTGGATTTGAGTTGGGCTGGCGCAAATGGCAAGCCACCCACTGACCAGGGCTGACTTCCTGCATCGCAGGCGCCTCGATACGGCAGCGGTCCTCAGCATACGGACAGCGGGTATGGAAGTGACAACCTGGCGGTGGGTTGATTGGGCTGGGCACATCACCAACCAGCAACCTGCGCTGTTGGCGTGCGCCAGGCTTAGCCCTTGGGACAGCCTCCAGCAGCGCTTCGGTGTAAGGGTGTTGTGGCCGGGTGAAGATGGTGCGCTTGGGGGCAATTTCGACAATGCGACCCAGGTACATCACGGCCACCCGATGACTGATATGTTCCACCACGGCCAGATCATGCGCGACAAACAGGTAGGACAGCCCGAATTCCTGCTGCAGGTCCATCAGCAGATTGATTACCTGCGCCTGAACCGATACATCCAGAGCCGAGACGGGCTCATCGCATACCATCAGGCGCGGCTCAACTGACAAAGCACGCGCGATACCCAGGCGTTGACGCTGGCCACCGGAAAACTCAAAGGGGTAGCGCACCATCTGGTCGGCGCGCAGGCCGACTTTCTCGAACAGGTGAGCCACACGCTCTCGGGCTTGGGCAACGCTCATGGGCTCGAAGTTGCGCAAGGGCTCAGCCACGATATCAGCAGCACGGATGCGCGGGTTGAGCGAGGAGTACGGGTCCTGGAAAACCGCTTGCAGTTCGCGCCGCACCGGCCGCATTTCGGCCTGGCTCAAATTGCCGATGGCTTGCCCACGCCAGAAAATTTCCCCCGCGGTTGGGTCTTGCAGTCGCAAGATTAGTTTTCCGGTGGTTGATTTGCCACAACCCGATTCACCCACCAAGCCCAGAGTCTCGCCGGCAGCGATGGAAAAGCGCACCCCATCGACAGCGCGTACCAATTTTCCCCCGCGCCCGAGCCAACTCTGTCCGGTGGGAAAGTGTTTGCGCAAATCGCGCACCTCAAGCAGCACGGGTTCGATGGATGGTGAAGACATTATGGGCTCGTCACCTGGTCTGACGCTAGTGGGGCTGCAGCCAGCACTGGATTCCAGCAGGCTGCCCAATGACCATCACCGTAACCTTTCAAAGGTGGCACTTCACGCTGACACTGCGCACTGGCATTTGGGCAACGCGGTGCAAACAGGCAACCACTCATGGTCTGTTTCAGAGATGGCACCATGCCGGGTATCTCCACCAGCCGGCGCGGCGGCTCGCCTTCGGGTGTGGCCAGCGAGCCGCCCAGGTGCGGCATGGAGCCCAGCAGGCCTACGGTGTATGGATGGCGTGGCTCCTCGAATAGCGCTTGCACCGGGGCTTCCTCCACTTTGCGTCCGGCATACATCACCACCACCCGCTGGGCCATCTCGGCCACTACACCCAGGTCATGGGTAATGAGAATGATGGCTGCGCCAGTTTCGCGTCCAAGTCCACGCATCAGTTCCAAGATCTGTGCCTGGATGGTTACATCCAGCGCGGTTGTGGGTTCATCTGCAATCAGCAGACGTGGGCCACAGGCCAGGGCCATGGCAATCATCACGCGTTGGCGCATGCCACCTGAGAGCTCGTGGGGGTATTGATGGAGGCGTCGCTCTGCCTCTGGAATCTGAACCTTACGCAGCATCTGCGTGGCTTGCACCATGGCCTCTTTATCAGTCAGGCCGCGGTGCAACACCAGCGCCTCAGCCACCTGTTTGCCGATCGTCAACACTGGGTTGAGCGAGGTCATGGGTTCCTGGAAGATCATCGAGATCATGTTGCCGCGCACCTGGCGCATCTCGGTCTCACTCAGATCCAGCAAATTACGCCCCTCGAACTCAATGCGCCCGCCAGCAATTCGCGCGGGCGGCATCGGTAGCAGTCGCAAGATGGACATGGCGGTGACGCTTTTGCCGCATCCAGACTCGCCAACCACGGCCAGCGTCTCGCCCGCCCGCACCTCAAAGCTCACCCCATCGACCGCTCGCACCGTGCCATCGCGGGTATTGAAATGGGTTTGCAGGCTGTCTACCCGCAAGAGAGGCGCATCACCTTGCATGTTCACATCCTTCGCGCCAGTCGGGGATCAAGGGCATCGCGCATTCCGTCCCCCAAGAGGTTGACGGCTAGCACAGTGACAGAAAGGAATATCCCTGGAAAGTAGATCAGGTACCCTGCAATCTGAAACAGGCTTCTTGCTTCGGCCATGATATTGCCCCAACTAGGAATGTTGGGCGGTGTCCCTGCACCTACAAATGAAAGTATCGCTTCGGTAATCATGGCCGAGGCACACACATAGGTAGCCTGTACCAGCAAAGGTGCCACGGTGTTGGGCAAAATATGACGAAGCAGTATGCGTGGTAGCTTGGTGCCCGCAGCAACTGCGGCTTCGACATAAGGTTGCTCGCGCAGTGTCAGCACCAGTCCGCGTACCAGCCGGACCACGCGTGGCACTTCAGCCAGGGTGATTGCCACGATTACATTTTCGATGCTGGCACGGGTCAGGGCCATTAACGCAATTGCCAGCAATACCGGTGGTATCGACATCAGCCCATCCATGATGCGCATCACGATGGCGTCTAGCCAGCGTACATATCCAGTGATCAGCCCAATGGCCAGCCCGGCAATGGTGCTGAGCAGCGCAACAGCAATGCCGATACTGAGCGATACGCGAGCGCCATAGATGACTCGACTGAACACATCTCTTCCCAGCATGTCACTACCAAACCAGAACTCGGCTGATGGAGGTCGCAAGCGCCGGATTGGAGAAACTTCCTGAGGATCAACCGATGTGAGCCAGGGAGCGCACAGGGCAACCAAAATCATCACCAGCAGTACAGTGCCCCCAGCAATCGCGGTCGGATGACGGCGAAGCATATCCCGGAATCGCTGGCGTGAGGGGGATGCCGGTTTGGGCAGATCGTTTATAGCGGCAGTGCTCATGAAAGAGGTTCCGCTAGTAACGGATGCGGGGATCAAAGAACATGTACGAAAGGTCTACTGCGAGATTGATCAGTACATACAACGCCGAGAACATCAGGATCACGCCCTGGATGATCGGGTAATCACGTCGCAGGATGGCGTCCACAGTCAGACGCCCGATGCCGGGCAGGGCGAATACTGTTTCGGTAACGATAGCACCACCTATCAGCAAGGCAATGCCTATACCGATGACTGTCATGATGGGTACAGCAGCGTTTTTCAGTGCATGGCCAGTGAGTACGGCTTTCGAGGACAGGCCCTTGGCTTGCGCAGTGCGAATGTAGTCTTGTGCGAGCACATCGAGCATTGATGCGCGCGTAATGCGCGCTATGAGGGCAATGTAGACAGTTCCCAGCGCAGTGCTTGGCAAAATCAGGTGCCTAAACCACTCCCACACACCATCAGCGATAGGCTTATAGCCCTGCACTGGAAGCCAGTCAAGCTCGATAGAGAATGTGAAAATGAGAATATAGGCCAACACAAAAACTGGCAAGGAAAAACCCAGCACTGAGAACGCCATCACTGCTCGATCAATCCAGGAACCGGCACGCGCTGCGGAGATCACGCCCAGCGGCACTGCGACTGCCACGGCCACAACCAATGTACACAGGGTCAAGGCGGCCGTTGGTTCAATCCGCTGCGCAATCAAATGGGTGACTGGCAAATTGGTGAAGATGGAGGTACCGAGGTCTCCATGAAGCAAAGCCCAAACCCAGCCAGCAAAGCGCACAAGAAAGGGCTCATCTAGCCCGAGCTTTTCTCGGATGCGCTTGATATCGTCATCTGTCGCAGCATCCCCCGCTAATATCGCAGCCGGATCTCCGGGGGTGAGATAAAGCAGGGAAAAGACTACAAACGCGACCACCGCCATGACGACGATGGTCGCGCCTAGCCTGCGCACGACATACGCGAACACCTAGATTGCCTGCAAAACGCGCGCTATTTCTTCTCGACGTTCCACAGCAGGTTGATCGGCGCAATGATCAGGCCAGAAATATTCGAGCGATAGGCAGTGGGCAGAATGAACTGTCCGGTCGGGATGATGGGTACGAATTCAAAAGCTCGTTTTTGCACCGCATCCGCTGCCTTTTTGGAGGCCGCAGGGTCGGCCGCATTGAACCATGCCTCACGTAACTCTTCCATCTTGGAATCGGTAGGCCAGCCAAACCAGGCCTTGTCTCCCGTGCCACGGATTGGGAAATTCACTGCTGGATTGACCATATCCGGTCCGACCAACCAGGTGTGGAATATCGACCAACCGCCTTTTTCGACAGGCTCTTTGACAGCGCGGCGGGTGATCAAGGTCCCCCAATCTCCGGCCTGGATTTCTGCATTCACGCCCATTTTCTTGAGGATGTCCAGGGTCAATAGCGATTGCGCATGCACGATGGGCTGGTCGGTAGCGTCGATGATGACTACTTTTTCTCCCTTGTATCCGGACTCCTTGACCAATTGCTTGGCTTTTTCCAGGTCACGCTTTCCTTTGAGTGGTTCAGCACCAATTTCAGATGACAGGGGAGTGCCGCAGGTGAAATAAGAGCTGCAAGGCCGTCCATTTTTGGGGTCGCCAGCAATACCAATCACATAATCCTGCTGATTCACCATATACAGCAACGCTTGACGCATTTTTTCGTTGTTGAACGGTGGGTACAAGAAATTGAAGCGAATCATTCCCATTGAGCCCAGGGGGTCAATGTTTTTGACGGTGATACTTTTGTTTTTGGCAAGCACCGGGATCAGATCGGGCGGCAGCTGCTCCCAAATGTCGGCCTCACCCGCATTCAAAGCGGCGGCAGCTGTTGCTGAATCGGGAATGTAGATCCACTCGACACGGTCAACCTTGACCACTTTGCCGCCTGAAGCCCATGACGGCGGCTCCTTGCGCGGCACGTACTCGGTATTTTTGACATATACCACCTTGTTGCCCGGCACCCACTCGGCTTTCACCATTTTGAAGGGGCCAGATCCAGTGGGGTCCTCAATGTTTTTGAAGGGATCGGTTTTGGCGATCCGTTCAGGCATGATGAAGGGTACGTTTGAAGAAGGTTTAGCCAATGCCTCGAGGGCAAGTGGAAACGGTTTTTTTAGTTTCAGCCGAAAAGTATTGTCATTGACCACACTCCATTCGGCAGTAGCTTCAGCTAATTTTTGTCCGAGGGCATCGCGTTTAGCCCAGCGCTCGATTGAGGCAATGCAGTCGGCTGACCGCACAGGTGTGGAGTCGTGGAATTTGAGCCCGCTGCGCAGGGTAAAGGTGTAGGTGAGGCGATCTTTGGAGAGTTCCCATTTGTCCACCATCTGCGGCTTGACCTGGAATTTTTCATCCATGGCGAAGAGGGTGTCATAGACCATGTAGCCATGGTTGCGTGTGATGTATGCGGTGGTTGCAATTGGGTCCAGGATGCGCAAATCTGCTTGGGGGATGAATTTGAGCACCTTACCCTGTGCCAGAGCGGGGGCGCTGACCAGCGTGCCCAGAGTAAGGGCCAGCCCAAGAGCGGCGCCCTGCCAGAGTCGACGACGTTGGAGAGATGTGGCTTTCATCATATGTATTCCATCATGAAAAAATTACGGTGAACGAGATCAATTTGCCAAGTCTGAAGCATTTGCTTCAAAAGTCAACATGATCTTGAGCATGCTCGATACAAATCGTGCGACTGAATTGAAATATGCTCCACTTTTTGCTAATTGAGGATTAGGGCAATCCCGGATGTACGTCCTTATCGGTGCAAATTGGGCAGCATTTCTCTATTATGACCAAAAGCTAAAAAACTAAGGAGCTTATGAAGGCGTGTGATTTGCTGTTGAAGGGTGCCACCGTCTTTGATGGCTCGGGACAGGGTCGATTTCGGGCCGATGTGGCGCTGAGTCAGGGCCGTATTGCAGCAGTCGGCCAGTTGCAGTCCATGACTGCGGCACAAAGTATTGAGTTGGATGGCCTGGCCCTGGCGCCGGGCTTCATCGATGTGCACACCCACGATGACCGACTGCTGCTGGCCGATCCGGCCATGGTGCCCAAGGTCAGCCAAGGCGTCACCACCGTGGTGGTGGGCAATTGCGGCATCAGCCTGGCACCCCTGGGGCAGCACGAAGCAGTGCCGCCTTTGAACCTGGTGGCTGAAGCTCCAGCCCCGGGCCTATCACAGCGCTTTGACAGTTTTGCCAGCTATTTTGCCCAGCTCGCAGCCAAACCTGCTGCAGTCAATATGGCCACGCTGATTGGGCACACCACCTTGCGTGTGGTCGCGTTGGCTGA
>JAURGS010000145.1 GCA_030833685.1 Rhodoferax sp.
TGGTGGCATCCCACCGCCTCGGGCAAGAGGTGTATTTGGGCTGGCCGTTTTGGATTGAACCGCGCGAACACGGAGCGTTCGCGAAGCAGCGCACTGCCAACGCGTGGCAGTATTCACCCAGAGGCCTGCTTTGGAACATTGGCTGCACGGTAAAACCCATGAATAGCGGATGCATCTGATTTTAAAAGTGAGGCTGTTATGTCCGCCCCAAGGCAAGATTTAAAGCCGGTTTATGCCTGCCAAACACCGTAGCCCAATTCACGCAGGCGAATGGCTACGTCAACCTCCAGGTACTGCGCATCTTCGTAGCTCATGGGCTGCTTCAGGTCGTCGACCAGTTCAGGCATAAGGCGCTCGCCGTATTGTTGTACAAAGCGATTGGCCTGGATGCCCGCTTTGTGCTTGTCAAAGCGTGTGTCCGGGTCCTGCCCGGTCATGCCCACGTAAACACAGGGTTGACCCGGTCGATAAGCGGGGTTGGCTTTAAGGAACTTGGGCTGCTCAGCGACGGCCGAATTCATCAAGACCACGTAAACATAGTGGTGCAACACAGGCATAACGGACGCGATGGGATCCTTGAATCGTACGAAGAATCTAGGCACCGAGAGCATATCAGCCCGTTGAAACGCCAACGCTCAAGTCGCCCTATGCCGACGACGATATCCGCCGCCGCCAGCGTCTGGCTGGGACCAATCAGTTTTGTGGGTTGTCACTGCGGCGTTCCTGGAGCAAGTCCAGGTACGCCTTCATGGCCTCATCGGTGGAGAGCGATGAGCCATCCAGAGGTGCAAAACCATTGCCAAATCGCCGACGTTCGGCCAAACCCAAAGCCAGGGCATCGGCTTGCACACGGCGCTCGGTCGGTTCATCCTGCAGCTTGTCTTCGGTTTGCTTTTGCTGGTCTTGCATGATGTGAGCCTCCGTTGGTTAAACGCTTTTCCATCTGGTCACACCCAGTCTATCGCTGCAAGAGTGCCAATCGCCCACCCAGCCCCCTGGGAATGGCCACAATTTACAAAGGCGTCACACGAGCGCAGAGCGTCAACCGATGCGGCCCGAGCAAAAAAGCTTGACCGGCCTGCCGACACAGTGGGCAGGTACCCAGGTCAATCCCGTCTACTGCACAGAGCACCTGGCGCGTATCGATAAAATCCAAGGCATGAAACGACTTATTCCTCTCTTGCTGTCGGCAGTTTTGCTGAGTAGCTTCGCAGCGGCAGCGCTGGGTGACGACCTGGACGACGGTAACGCGGCTTTTGAAAAAAAAGATTACGCCCAGGCGCTGGCGAAATTCGAGTCTGCGGCCGCAAAGGGCAACCCGAAAGCACAGTACAACCTTGCCGTCATGCATGCGCAGGGTCTTGGTACGAGCCAGAATTTCGCCAAGGCGGAGAAGTTGTTTGAAGCTGCAGCGACATCAGACTTTGCGCAAGCGCAAATCGCTTTGGGTCTGATGTACAGCGAAGGCAGAGGTGTCGCAAAAGATGATGCCAAAGCCATGCACTGGTATCGCAAGGCAGCGCAGCAGGGCAATGCCTGGGCCCAATTTGGTCTGGGCTCTATGTACTACGCGGGCCGTGGCGGTAGCAACGACCATGTTCGCGCACACATGTGGCTGAGTCTGGCGGCGCAGGCAGGCTTGGCAGACGCCGCTGACGGACGCGACCTGGTGGCAGAGGGCATGAGTGCCGATCAAGTCAAAGCCGCACTCCAACTGGCCAAAGATTGCCAGGCCCAGGCTCTCAAGAGCTGCAATTGAAACCGGCTATTTCGCGCACAACCCAGCGCCAGGCGTGATTGCATCCAAAGTCGTTTCGCCACGATGAGTCAGCCACAAAACAACTTTGAAGTTAAAGCGCCGACCGCGGTCACGTGGCTCGGCTATGGTGGCCTGATTCCGTTTCTTGCCTTGGCAGCAGTGTGCGTACTCGGTATCCAGCCCATTGCCATCTTTCGCACAGCGCTGATCGGCTATGGCGCTGTGATTCTGAGTTTTGTGGGCGCCCTGCACTGGGCATTTGCCATGACACATCCAGGGCTTTCAGATGCACAACGCCAAAACCTTTACGTATGGAGCGTCGTTCCCGCCCTTTTGGCGTGGCCCAGCCTACTGCTGCCGATGCAACTGGCTGTGCCTCTTTTAATTCTGGGCTTTGCTGCGCATTATTGGCAGGATCAGCGCTTGGCACGCCACGCACAGATCGCCGCTTGGTATCTGCCAATGCGGTGGCGCTTGAGTAGCCTGGCCATCATCTCCTTGGGCGCGGCTGCGGTATTTGCCTGACCCTGAGCCAACACGCTACCGCGCAGGCTGCACTATGGCAGGCGCCGCGCTCTATTTGCTCACCTTTCTTGAAGCGCAGTGCCTCATCCTATTAGGGTAAATCCTAGGTTCTTGGGTACCACAGCCAGGCCGGATGCGCGCAAAATGGCCCTGCACGAGTAAAGCGAAAGGCATCGACCCAGTCGGTTATCTCGTTTTGTTGTGCCAGCGCTGAAGCCCAGCGCTTTACCTGTCAAACATGTTCTAGGAGACCTTTTGATGAAACGCATTTGGAGATCAATCGTTCCAGCGTTGCTCTGCCTCGGCGCTGTCAGTGCCCAGGCTCAGGTATCGCAGGTTAGCGTTTGGGCGGCAGCCTGCGCCAATTGCCATGGCACCGATGGGCGCGCCCAGGCCGGCAACGCCGCGCTGGCTGGCCAGTCCAAGAACGAGTTGGTGCTGAAATTACAAGACTTCAAGAATGGTCGCCGTCCGGCCACCATCATGCATCAGATCAGCAAAGGCTACAGCGACGAACAGCTTGAGCAAATCGCGGGCTACTTCGCTGCCCAGAAACCTTAAGGAGATCCAACCATGCAAAGACGTCAATTTGTTCAAACGGTTGCGGCTGGCTCCGCTCTGAGTTCTCTGGGTTTCATCACCGGCTGCGCCACCCCTTCTGGTGGCTCTGGCCCGCACGTGGTGGTCATCGGTGGTGGCTTTGCGGGCTCCACGGCCGCAAAGTACGTGCGCAAGTTTTCCGATGGTGCAATCCGTGTGACCCTGATCGAACCCAATCCGGCGTTTGTGTCATGCCCTATTTCAAACCTGGTGCTCAACGGCGCTAAGTCAATCGGTGATATCACCACGTCCTACGACAACCTGGCGCGCCGCCATGGTGTCAACGTGGTGCAAGCCACCGTTGCCAGCATCGACGCCGACAAGCGCATGGTGACGCTGACAGACGGCAAGTCACTGTCGTACGACCGCCTGATTGTTTCGCCCGGCATTGACTTCATGTATGAGGGCATACCTGGCCTGAACAACGCTGCCGCGCAAGCCACCGTGTTGCACGCGTGGAAAGCTGGCGCACAGACCGTCGCGCTGCGCAAGCAGTTGGAGGCGATGCCCGATGGCGGCGTGTTCGCCCTGGCCATCCCGCGCGCACCATACCGCTGCCCGCCTGGTCCTTACGAGCGGGCCTGCATGGTTGCCGATTACTTCAAGCGGTCCAAGCCAAAGAGCAAGGTCGTGATTCTGGATGCCAACGACGACATCCAGTCGAAGAAAGGCCTTTTCATGAAGGCCTGGTCACAGCACTACGCTGGCATGATCGAATACCGCCCCAAGCACCGCGTGGTGGATGTGGATGTGAAAAACAGCACCTTGAAGTTCGAATTCAATGATGACTTCAAGGCGGCCGTTCTGAACGTTATTCCGGAAATGCGCGCGGGCTCGATCGCGGTCAAGGCTGGGCTGGCCACCGCGAACAAGCGTTGGTGCGAGGTGGACTTCCTGACCTATGAGTCCAAAGCAGCGAAGAATGTGCATGTGTTGGGTGACTCGATACAGACCGCCCCTGGCATGCCCAAGTCCGGACACATGGCCAACCAGCACGGCAAAACCTGTGCGGCAGCTGTGGTGTCTTTGCTGATGGGCAAAGCGCCACCGCAAATGCCGATCTTTGCCAACACCTGCTACAGCTTTGTGACGCCTAGGGATGTGGTCCATGTGGCCAGCGTTCACCGCTATGACAACGATAAAAAGACCATGCTCACAGTGCCAGGCTCTGGCGGCGTCTCGACCCAAGCCAGCGACCTGGAGGGCAATTACGCTATGGGCTGGGCACGCAACATCTGGGCTGACATGCTGGCCTAAACTGTTGTCGCCCTTACCAAAAACCCCGGCCAAAGGCCGGGGTTTTTTATGGGCACCCAGTGTTTTTGATCAGGCTGGCTTACGGCTTAAATCGACCGTACGGAATTCATCCCAGGCCATCACTTCGCGCCCAAAGGCCTTGATGCGCTGGCACAAGTCCTGTTGCGACTGCAGCTCCTCAAGATGCTCGTCAAAACCACCAATCTCCAACAACACACCCTTGGATACCAACAGCGGAACACCATGGCCAACGCCGTTTTCGAAGGCTAACGCGCCGCCACTGTGGCCCGTGGGCGAATTGGACCCCACTGAATTGACGTGGTGCTCGAACAGCCTGCCGTAAAACAAACTGCAACGCGGGTATTGCACCACCATGTCTAGGCATTTGAGCAGCGACCCGTGCGCAAGCAAAGTGTCAGCGCTGAGAAACAAAAGGCTGCGGCTGCGCGCCAGATTGGCCCCCAAGTTGTAACTTTGCGGTGGGTTGAGCTCCAGCGCACTGGGCACTAGCCGCACCGAAGGAAACTGTTGAATGACACTGCGCAAATCGCCCTCTGCGCTTGCGCTGTCGACCACAATCACCTCCACAGCGGCTTGGTGGCGAATGGACTCGATTTCCATCTGCAACACGCTCACCAGGGCTTCGACCTGGTTACCCGACTGTTCAGTGTTGTGACGCTTGTCACTTCGAATGATGATCGACAAGTCCATCGTAGCGTCCTCTCCAACATTCGGCACGCCCGGTGCCAAGCAGACTTTATTATGCTTTGGAGGCGTCCGCTCAGCGCGGCTGACTCTGAGCGCATGACACTTTAAGCCTATGAGGTATAACCCGCCTATCGTAAAAACCTATTAAGGACTTGAAATGTATTACGTGGTTGAAACCCAGAAAAATTTTGATCAGGCCTGTGATGATCTTGACGCAGCGGTCAAGCGCAACGGCTTTGGCGTGCTGCATGTCCACGACATCGGCGCAACGCTTCGCAGCAAAGGCGTTGATTTCGACAAACAATGTCGTGTTTTCGAAGTCTGCAACCCCAAACAAGCCGCCAAGGTCATGGCCTCCGACATGCAGTTGAACATGGCGCTGCCCTGTCGAATTTCGGTTTACACCGAAAACGGGCAGACCAAAATTGGCATGATTCGCCCCAGACAAATGCTAGCGATGCTGTCGCCAGACCCCGCACTGGCAGCTATTGCGGCAGAGGTCGAAACCCAGACCATGCAGATGATTGACGAATCGCGCTGAACTCTGATGCACTGCAAATGTGCAAACGAGAAAACGAACGCGTGAAAGCCCAGGATGTGCTTGCCAATTTATCCCCAGTTTTGTTGCACAGGTCTGTGGATAAGCCAAGGAAAAATCAGCAAATCGTCACCACGTCTGGATTTTCTCAGATTGCCTATTTTTTAAGCAACTTGCGGCCGCAAAAAACCGGTGCTGCTGCGCGCCCTGTTTGCCCAGCGCTCCATCCTTAAGGGCCTTTGGCGCCTGACTCGTACCAGCGGCGAATCACGTCGCGCTCAGCGTCTTGCATGCCGCTGGCATTGTTCATGGGCATCTGTCGCGTGACGACCACCTGCTGGTAGATCGCCTGCGCGCTCAACAGCACGGCCTGTGGCTGATCCACGCGCAAACCCTTCATCTGCAGGGCCGGGCCATGGCAAGCCAGGCAATGCTGGGTCAACACATTTTGGACCTGTGCAAAGTCAGCTGGTGGCGACTTCGATGCCATTTGCGCTGGGGCCTGCGGGCGCAGCGCCAAAATCACCAGCGCAATAAGCAATACACCCAGCGCCGCAAACGGCCAGGGGTTGCGCGCGCGCCCCAGATGGTAGCCATGGCGTTGCACGAAAAACTGCCTGATCAATGCGCCAGCCAGCATCAAGAAGAACAGCACCAGCCAGCGCTGCGGGTGCAAATACAAAAAGCTGTAGTGGTTGCTCAACATGGCAAACAGAACTGGCAGCGTGAAGTAGGTGTTGTGTACGCTGCGCTGCTTGCCACGCATGCCGTGGATCGGGTCGACCGGCTCGCCCGCCTTGATGGCAGCCACCACGGTGCGCTGACCTGGGATGATCCAGAAAAACACATTGGCGCTCATGGCGGTGGCGATCATCGCGCCCACCAGCAAAAACGCGCCGCGACCCGCGAAGAAGCGACAGGCGAGCCACGACGCGAAGACGATCAGCGCGAACACCAGAACGCCCACGATGAGATCGCCGTGACGCCGCTGA